>NZ_JABMCW010000127.1:0-14393 GCF_013179705.1 Pseudomonas sp. CM25
AACCCGCCACCCATCCCCATGACCACTGAAGAAATGGACTACGTGTTCGGCATGCCCTACGCGCGTATTCCGCACCCGGCGTATGGCAAAGAGCGCATTCCGGCCTACGAGATGATCCGTTTCTCGGTGAACATCATGCGTGGCTGCTTCGGTGGCTGCACCTTCTGCTCGATCACCGAGCACGAAGGCCGCATCATCCAGAACCGCTCGCACGAGTCGATCCTGCACGAGATCGAGGAGATGCGCGACAAGGTGCCGGGCTTCACCGGCGTGGTCTCTGACCTTGGCGGCCCGACCGCCAACATGTACCGCATCGCCTGCAAAAGCCACGAAATCGAGAAGCACTGCCGCAAGCCGTCGTGCGTGTTCCCTGGCATCTGTGAAAACCTCAACACCGACCACAGCTCGCTGATCGAGCTGTACCGCAAGGCCCGTGCCCTGCCGGGTGTGAAGAAGATCCTGATTGCCTCGGGCCTGCGCTACGACCTGGCCGTGGAATCGCCGGAATACGTCAAGGAGCTGGTGACCCACCACGTGGGCGGTTACCTGAAGATTGCCCCGGAGCACACCGAGCGTGGCCCGCTGGACAAGATGATGAAGCCGGGCATCGGCACCTACGACCGCTTCAAGCGCATGTTCGAGAAGTACTCGAAAGAAGCGGGCAAGGAGCAGTACCTGATTCCGTACTTCATCGCGGCGCACCCGGGCACCACCGACGAAGACATGATGAACCTGGCCCTGTGGCTCAAGGGCAACGGCTTCCGCGCCGACCAGGTGCAGGCGTTTTACCCGTCGCCAATGGCCTCGGCCACGGCCATGTACCATTCGGGCAAGAACCCGCTGCGCAAGGTGACCTACAAGAGCGAAGGCGTGGAAATCGTCAAGAGCGACGAGCAGCGCCGCCTGCACAAGGCGTTCCTGCGTTACCACGACCCGAAAGGTTGGCCGATGCTGCGTGAAGCGCTGGAGCGCATGGGCCGGGCCGACCTGATCGGTCCGGGCAAGCACCAGCTGATCCCGCTGCACCAGCCGCAGAGTGACACCTACCAGAGCGCGCGTCGCAAGAACTCGACCCCGGCTGGCAGCCACAAGGTGGGCAAGGAACAGAAGATCCTTACCCAGCACACTGGCCTGCCGCCGCGTGGCAGCGATGGCAGCAAGCCGTGGGACAAGCGCGAGCAGGCCAAGGCCGACGCGTTTGCCCGCAACCAGCAGGCGGCCAAGGAGCGCAAGGAAGCAGCCAAGGGTGGTAAGGGCAGCGGCAAGAAACCGCGCCAGCCTGTCATCCCGCGTTGATTTCTGGGGCCGCCTTGCGGCCCAATCGCCGGCAAGCCAGCTCCCACAGGTACAGCGCAAGCCTTGGCTTTTGTGCATTGGCTGAGGGAGTTGGCTCCCCGGCACAGCGCCAGCCTTGGCCTTCGTGCAATCCCTGTGGGAGCTGGCTTGCTGGCGATTGGGCTGCAAAGCAGCCCCTGTATCAGCTTTAGTCGGGCCTTTTGTCGACCCACTTCGGCGCCACCGGCGCGACAAAGCTGTCCATGCCGTCCAGCAGCTCATCCGGCAGCTGCCCCAGCAGCAACATCGCCCGGTGCTGCGGGCGCACGAAGCCTTCTTCGACAACGTGATCGAGGAACCCGCCCAGCTTCTCGTAGAAGCCGTTCACATCCAGCAGGCCCAGCGGCTTGGCGTGATAGCCCAGTTGCCCCCAGGTCCAGACTTCAAACAATTCTTCCAGCGTACCCAGCCCACCCGGCAGGGCGATGAAGGCATCGCTCAGCTCGGCCATGCGGGCCTTGCGTGCATGCATGCCGTCGACTACTTCCAGGCGGGTCAGGCCTTTATGGCCGACCTCGGCATCCAGCAGGCTTTGCGGGATGATCCCGACCACGTCACCACCCGCAGCCATCGCTGCGTCGGCAACCACCCCCATCAGGCCGACTGCACCACCGCCGTAGACCAAGGTCAGACCCCGACGCGCAATGGCCTGGCCAAGCGCGACGGCTGCTTCACGGTAGGCAGGGTTGGCGCCGATGCTGGCGCCGCAGAATACACAAACGGAACGTACGGGCATTGCTCATCTCCTGTCACTCAGGTGGACAGGGTACGGCGCACGCACGCTGCTTCCAAGGTAGCATTCATTCCGGGCGGGAGAATTCGCAGATGGCGCCCGTAGCCCCGTGGGCATAGGCGGCGAGCAGGCTGTTGATAAATGCGGAGATGGGCATTTGGTATTGCTCCTAAATGAGAGGTTGTCCCATCGTCTATTAAAAGGGCATGATGTGCCCTTAGATTGGTTGTATACAATCCATTGAACAATTCTACTGACTGACCACTTGACACCCCCTTGACCCATATCAGCGAGGGGAGGAACGGTTTCAGGCAGTCTCGCAATTGATAAAACCCTGCCAAGGAGATTCATGATGTTTGCGAAAGCTGTAGCGGTATCCCTGCTGACCCTCGCCAGCGCCTCTGTCTTCGCCGCCGAGTGCTCGGTAACGGTCGAGTCGACCGACCAGATGTCGTACACCACCAAAGAATTCACCGTCGACAAGAGCTGCAAGGAATTCACCGTCAAACTGACCCACTCCGGCAACCTGCCGAAGAACGTCATGGGCCATAACCTGGTGATCAGCAAGACTGCCGACATGCAGGGCATTGCCACCGAAGGCATGACCCAGGGCATCGAGAAGGGTTATCTGAAAGAAGATAACGCCAACATCATTGCCCACACCGCGATGATCGGTGCGCCGGAAAAAGAAACCGAAGTCAAATTCGACACTTCCAAGCTGGAAGCCGGTGGTGACTACAGCTTCTTCTGCACCTTCCCGGGCCACATCTCGATGATGAAGGGCAAGGTTGTAGTCAAGTAATCAAGGCCTGATGCCCGACTTTGTGGGAGCGGGTTTACCCGCTCCCACAGTTCACCCACAGGCCTTTCTACATTGATCAAGGGGCGAAAGGCAGTTCGCGCTTGTGCTGGGTCTTGCGGTAGGTGGCGACGATGATGTCGAATGCTGCCTGGTCAACCGGTTGCCCATGCAGGAACGCGTCGATCTGCTGGTAGGTCACGCCATGCGACGCTTCGTCCGGCTTGCCCGGCTCCAGGTCTTCCAGGTCCGCAGTCGGCACCTTCTCCACCAGTGATTCCGGCGCACCAAAGCTGCGCGCAATGGCCCGTACCTGATTTTTCACCAGCCCGCTCAGCGGCGCCAGGTCGCAGGCACCGTCACCAAACTTGGTAAAGAAGCCCATCACCGCCTCGGCGGCGTGGTCGGTGCCGATCACCAGGCCTGCGCGGGCGCCGGCGATGGTGTACTGGGCGACCATGCGCGTGCGCGCCTTGACGTTGCCGACCACGAAGTCGACCAAGGTTGGCGAGCCGTTCTTCAGTGCTTCAACTTCATTCGCCAGCGCCCGCACTGCCGGGGCGATGTCCACGGTGTGCAGTTCATCGGCATTGATCACTTCCAGGCACGCCTGGGCGTCATGCTCGTCGTGCTGCACTTGATACGGCAGGCGTACCGCAATGAAGGTGTAGGCCTTGTCCCCGGTTTCGGCGCGCAGTTCGTTGATGGCGCGCTGGGCGAGCAGGGCCGCGGTCAGCGAGTCGACGCCGCCGCTGATGCCCAGCACCAGGGTCTTGAGCCGGGCATTGGCCAGGCAGTCCTTGATGAACGCCACGCGGCGGGCGACTTCGGCCTCGAGCGCGGCGGCGTCGGCGAATGGCGGCTGGACCTTCAGCGCCTGGGCAATCTCTAGCTGAACCGCTTGCATGGGTTACTCCTTGCTGGGGACTTTGAATACATGGCGCAGGTAGGCGACGAAGTTCTCGTCGCGGCACTGGGTCTTGGCGGCCTCATCGGAAATCTTGGCCACCGGTGCACCGTTGCAGTCGGTCATTTTAAGCACGATGCTCATCGGTGCCACACCTGGAATGTCGCAGGTCAGGTTGGTGCCGATGCCAAAGCTGACATTGATGCGACCGCGCAGGGCACGGAATATCTCGAGGGCCCGGGTAAGGTTGAGCCCGTCGGAGAACACCAGGGTCTTGGTCATCGGGTCGATACCCAGCTTCTGATAGTGCGCTATGGCCTTTTCGGCCCATGCCACTGGCTCGCCCGAGTCGTGGCGCAGGCCGTCGAACAGCTTGGCGAAGTACAGGTCGAAGTCGCTGAGGAATGCATCCATGGTGATGCAGTCGGTCAGGGCGATACCGAGCAGGCCGCGGTACTCGCGGACCCAGCAGTCCAGGGCGGCGATCTGGCTGTCGATCAGCCGTGGGCCGAGCTGCTGATGGGCCATGATCCACTCGTGGGCCATGGTGCCCAGCGGCTTGATGTCCAGTTTCCATGCCAGATCGACATTGCTGGTACCGACAAAGCGGCCCGGGAAATCGTCGCGCAGCACGCGTACCACTTCTTCCTGCACACGGCTGGAAAAGCGCCGGCGGGTACCGAAGTCGGCCACCTGCAGTTCGGCCAGCTCGTCGTCGCTGGCGTGCGCGCGCAGCCAGTCGAACTTGCGGTAGAGCTGGTCGCGGGCCTCGGCCAGGCGCAGGCGCGGGTGCAGATGGCGGTTGCGTACTTCGCTGATGATTGCCAGCAGCGGCACTTCGAACAGGATCACATGCAGCCACGGGCCTTTCAGGCGCAGGAACAGCTGGTCGTTTTCAATGCCGATGCGCACGTAACGAAGGTTGAAGCGGAACAGGCGCAGAAAACGCAGGAAGTCCGGCTTGAGGAAGCTGATGCGTTCGAGAAAGCCCAGCTGGCCATCATCGAGGGTGAGGTCGCTGAGCAGTTCGAGCTGGTTGCGGATCTCGCCGAGGTAGGGGCGCAGGTCCTCGCCGTTGCGGCAGCGGAACTCCCATTCGACGTCAGCGTCAGGGTAGTTGTGCAGCACGCCCTGCATCATGGTGAGTTTGTAGAAGTCGGTGTCGAGCAGGTTGTGCACGATGCGCTCGGCAAATGCGCTTTCGCTCATCAAGGGGGCTCCGGAAGCGGCGAATGGCGGACATTGTGCCAGCCTTTTTGGGCTGGTAGTGCCTGGGCTGGCCTCTTCGCGGGTGAACCCGCTCCCACAGAGGCCGTGGACCGGCCAAAACAGAGGTGTTTTTCCGTGCACCGGCTAGCCTTCAAACGGTGCCGCCTGTAGCAGTCGCGCACCAGTGGTGTGCACTTCGGTGACGTCTGCTGTTACAGGGCGGTTGCACGTAAACACTTGTCAGGGTTGCAATGATGGCACTCGACGGTTGCTCCTTGTCTGTACGGGTGGTAGCGCCTGCCGCGTGGCAGACGGTTGCACGCTCAGTAAAGAAAAGGCCGTCGGTCGCCTGCAGGCGACCCGCGCAGTGTGTTTTCCCGGAAGACAAAACCTATGGCACGGCCCTTGCTCTGAGCACAGGGCTGAGAAGTTGTAGTGCCAACCAAAAAAAACTCTAGGAGCACCACCTCATGTCGCAGACGTTTTACAAGAAAGGTTTCCTGGCACTGGCCGTGGCTACGGCACTGGGTGTTTCTTCGTATGTTCAGGCCGACGTCAAGATCGGCGTAGCGGGCCCCATGACCGGGGCAAACGCAGCGTTTGGCGAGCAGTACATGAAAGGTGCGCAGGCAGCGGCCGACAAGATCAACGCCGCCGGTGGCGTCAACGGCGAGAAAATCGTCCTGGTCAAAGGCGATGACGCCTGCGAACCGAAGCAGGCCGTGGCTGTGGCCAACCGCCTGGTCGACCAGGACAAGGTCATCGGCGTGGTAGGGCATTTCTGCTCCTCCAATACCATCCCGGCCTCCGAGGTGTATGACGAAGCTGGCGTAATCGCCATTACCCCGGGCTCTACCAACCCGCAGGTCACCGAGCGTGGGCTTAGCGCCATGTTCCGGATGTGCGGCCGTGACGATCAGCAGGGCATCGTCGCCGGTGACTACATTGTCGATGTGCTCAAGGGCAAGAAAGTCGCGGTGCTGCACGACAAGGACACTTATGGCCAAGGCCTGGCCGATGCGACCAAGGCGCAGTTGACCAAACGCGGAGTCACGCCGGTGCTGTATGAAGGCCTGACCCGCGGCGAGAAAGACTTCAGCGCCGTGGTCACCAAGATCCGCTCCACCGGTGCCGACGTGGTGTACTTCGGCGGCCTGCACCCGGAAGCCGGCCCGCTGGTCCGCCAGCTGCGCGAGCAGGGCCTGAAGGACGTCAAGTTCATGTCCGACGACGGCATCGTCACCGACGAACTGGTGTCCACCGCCGGTGGTGCGCAGTACGTTGATGGCGTCTACATGACCTTCGGTGCCGACCCGCGCATGCTGCCCGACAGCAAGGCCGTGGTCGAGGAGTTCCGCAAGGCCGGTACCGAGCCTGAAGGCTACACCCTGTACGCCTATGCCTCGCTGCAGGCCTTGGCTGCTGCCTTCAATGGCTCGAAGTCGAACAAGGGCGAGGACGCGGCCAAGTGGCTCAAGGCCAACCCGGTGAAGACTGTGATGGGTGAGAAAAAGTGGGACAGCAAGGGCGACCTGACCGTGTCCGACTACGTGGTCTACCAGTGGGACAAGGACGGCAAGTACCACCAGCTGGAAAAACAAAAATAACAACGGCCAACGGCCCGGGCGCCTCGCGCCGGGCCGCAGCCCCGCGGTACCTGCCCTTATTCGGAGATCTGCACGGTTCTGCGCCGTATGAGGCCGCCTCATCCGTGGCCGGCGCCCGTGCAGTCTCAATCAGGTGAGATTGCGTTATGGATGGTATTTTCCTGCAGCAACTGGTCAACGGCCTGACCCTCGGGTCGGTCTATGGCCTGATCGCCATCGGCTACACAATGGTCTATGGCATTATCGGCATGATCAACTTCGCGCACGGCGAGGTGTATATGATTTCCGCGTACCTCGCGGCAATCAGCCTGGCATTGCTGGCTTACTTCGGTGTCGAATCGTTCCCCCTGCTGATGCTCGGCACCCTGTTGTTCACCATCGTGGTCACCGGTGTATACGGCTTCACCATCGAGCGCATCGCCTACAAACCCCTGCGCAACTCCACCCGCCTGGCCCCGCTGATCAGCGCCATCGGCATTTCACTGATCCTGCAGAACTACGCGCAGATCAGCCAGGGCGCCCGCCAGCAAGGCGTGCCAACCCTGCTTGAAGGCGCAATGCGTGTCGAAGTCGGCACCGGCTTCGTGCAACTGACCTACACCAAGATCTTCATCCTGGTGGCAGCGTTCCTGGGCATGGGCCTGCTTACCTATGTGATCAAGTACACCAAGCTCGGCCGCATGTGCCGCGCCACCCAGCAAGACCGCAAGATGGCCTCGATCCTGGGCATCAACACCGACCGGGTGATTTCCTATGTGTTCGTCATCGGTGCAGTGATGGCCGCCCTGGCTGGCGTGCTGATCACCATGAACTACGGCACCTTCGACTTCTACGCCGGCTTCATCATCGGCATCAAGGCGTTCACCGCTGCGGTGCTCGGCGGCATCGGCTCGCTGCCTGGCGCCATGCTTGGCGGGATCATCTTGGGGATTTCCGAGTCGCTGTTCTCCGGCCTGATCAACTCCGACTACAAGGACGTGTTCAGCTTCTCGCTGCTGGTGATGATCCTTATCTTCCGCCCACAAGGCCTGCTGGGTCGCCCGCTCGTGGCTAAGGTGTGAACATGTCCACTGCCAAAACTGCCCCTGTTTCCGAAACCAGCGGTTTCGATCTCAAACGCAGCCTGCTGGAGACCATCGTCGCCGGCCTGCTGGCGCTCATTGTCTTTGGCCCGGTCGTCGGCGTGGTGCTCGACGGCTACACCTTCAATGCCGAACCCCGCCGCGTGGCATGGCTGGTGGGTGGGGTGATGCTCGGCCGCTTCCTGCTCAGCCTGTATTTGCAGACGGGCGCCGGCCGCCGCATGCTCCAGGGCTTCGATAGTGGCGGCTCGGGCGTGCATGTGAACGCGCCGGACTACAAATCGCGGCTGCGCTACATCATCCCGGCACTGATCGTGATCGCCATCGTCTTCCCGATCTTTGCCAACAAGTACTTGCTGACCGTGGTCATCCTCGGCCTGATCTACGTGTTGCTGGGCCTTGGCCTGAACATCGTGGTAGGCCTGGCCGGCCTGCTGGACCTGGGTTACGTGGCGTTCTACGCCATTGGTGCCTACGGCCTGGCGCTGGGCTACCAGTACCTTGGCCTGGGCTTCTGGAGCGTGCTGCCGCTGGCGGCCATCGCTGCTGCGCTAGCGGGGTGCATACTGGGCTTCCCGGTGTTACGCATGCACGGTGACTACCTGGCCATCGTGACCCTGGGCTTTGGCGAGATCATCCGCCTGGTGCTGAACAACTGGCTGTCGTTCACCGGTGGCCCCAACGGCATGCCAGCGCCGTCGCCGACTTTCTTCGACCTGGAATTCGGCCGCCGGGCCAAGGATGGCGGGGTGCCGATCCATGAGTTCTTCGGCTTCGATTACAACGCCAACCTGAAGTTCGTGTTCATCTACGCGGTGCTGTTCATGGTGGTGCTGGCCGTTCTGTACATCAAGCACCGTCTGACCCGCATGCCGGTCGGCCGGGCCTGGGAAGCACTGCGTGAAGACGAGATCGCCTGCCGTTCGATGGGCCTCAACCACGTACTGGTCAAGCTTTCGGCCTTTACCCTGGGTGCCTCCACAGCCGGCCTTGCCGGGGTGTTTTTCGCCACCTACCAAGGCTTCGTCAACCCGTCGTCGTTCACCTTCTTCGAATCCGCGCTGATCCTTGCCATCGTGGTGCTGGGTGGCATGGGCTCGACCGTGGGCGTGGTCATCGCGGCGTTCGTGCTGACCGTGGCGCCCGAGCTGCTGCGCAGCTTCTCCGAGTACCGGGTGCTGCTGTTCGGCGTGCTGATGGTGCTGATGATGATCTGGCGACCGCGTGGGCTGATCCGCATCAGCCGTACCGGTGTGACCCCGCGTAAAGGAGTGGCGCCATGAGCGACGATATCATTCTATCGGTCGACAACCTGATGATGCAGTTCGGCGGCATCAAGGCGCTCAGCGACGTCAGCCTGAAGGTCCGGCGCAACCAGATCTTCGCCCTGATCGGCCCCAACGGCGCTGGCAAGACCACGGTGTTCAACTGCCTGACCGGCTTTTACAAGGCCAGCGGCGGGCGTATCGAGTTGAACGTGCGCGGCAGCCGGACCAACGTCATCCAGCTGCTTGGCGAGCGTTTCCAGGCCGCCGACTTCGTTTCGCCGGCGCGCTTTGTCAACCGCATGTACTACAAGATGTTTGGCGGTACCCACCTGGTCAACCGCGCCGGCCTGGCGCGCACCTTCCAGAACATTCGCCTGTTCAAGGAAATGTCGGTGGTGGAAAACCTGCTGGTCGCCCAGCACATGTGGGTCAACCGCAACCTGCTGGCCGGGGTGTTCAACACCAAGGCCTACCGCAAGGCTGAAAGCGACGCACTGGACCACGCGTTCTACTGGCTGGAAGTGGTCGACCTGGTCGACTGCGCCAACCGCCTGGCCGGCGAACTGTCGTACGGGCAGCAGCGCCGCCTGGAAATTGCCCGGGCCATGTGCACGCGGCCGAAGATCATTTGCCTGGACGAACCGGCAGCCGGGCTGAACCCACAGGAAACCGAGGCCCTCAGCCGCATGATCCGGGTGCTGCGTGACGAGCACGACATCACCGTGGTGCTGATCGAACACGATATGGGCATGGTCATGAGCATTTCGGACCACATCGTGGTGCTGGACCATGGCAACGTGATTGCCGAAGGCGCGCCGCTGGACATCCGCCACAACCCGACGGTGATCGCCGCCTACCTGGGTGCCGACGAAGAGGAACTGGTATGAGTGCACCCATTCTCGAGCTGAAGGACCTGGACGTGTTCTACGGGCCGATCCAGGCGCTGAAAAAAGTCTCCATGCACATCAACGAAGGCGAGACGGTAAGCCTGATTGGCGCTAACGGGGCGGGCAAGTCGACCCTGCTGATGTCGATTTTTGGCCAGCCGCGCGCGGCTTCCGGGCATATCGTGTACCGCGGCACCGACATCACCCGCAAGTCGTCGCACTACATCGCCTCCAACGGCATTGCCCAGTCGCCGGAAGGGCGCCGGGTGTTCCCCGACATGAGCGTCGAGGAAAACCTGATGATGGGTACCATCCCCATCGGCGACAAGCATGCCGCTGAAGACATGCAGCGCATGTACGAGCTGTTTCCGCGCTTGAAGGAGCGGCGTAATCAGCGGGCCATGACCATGTCGGGCGGCGAGCAGCAGATGCTGGCGATTGCCCGGGCGCTGATGAGCCGGCCGAAGTTGCTGCTGCTGGATGAGCCATCGCTGGGGCTGGCGCCGATCGTGGTCAAGCAGATCTTCTCGACCTTGCGCGAGCTGGCCAAGACCGGCATGACCATCTTCCTGGTGGAGCAGAACGCCAACCATGCGCTGAAGTTGTCGGACCGGGCTTATGTGATGGTCAACGGGCAGATCCGCATGACCGGGACGGGGCAGGAGCTGCTGGTCAATGAGGAAGTGCGCAACGCTTACCTTGGGGGGCATTGAGTTGTATCGGGGCTGCAACGCAGCCCCATTCTCAATGTGGACAACTTGTCGAAGGCCTCTCATCCTCCCCGCATTCATCCTACCGCAAGCCGTTGTTTCCAGAGGCCAGATGTTGTCCACGGTAAATGTGGAACCGCCTGTGGAAAACATGGTAGCACCTCGCTGAATCCCTTTGATGGCAAGGCTTGTAGGGCTGTGATCATTTTTTGATCAGATGCCCCCCTGTGGATGAATTCCCAGGATTATCAATGCCCTGCAAGCGCCGTGAGTGACGGCCAAATCCTGTGGATAACTCTGTGCAAAAACCTTGGACAGACGGCTGCAGGCGGCATGCTTGAAAGCCTTGCGCCATCATCTAGAAGATATCCACCGACCATCATTAGCTGAAAGGGTTCCGCGCGGTGGACAAGTTGCCCCCAATCCGTGGGGAAAGGCTTGTGGATAACATGCGCATAGCTGGCTGCGAGCCTTCTACTGCAAGGCTTTGCCGGATATGAACAAAAAATGACCAGCGGCCTGGATAACTTGCTGTCGGCGTCCGGCGCGGGCATGCTGCAAAACTGCCGACCACAACCCACCGTGAGGAACAGAGCATGACGTCCACCGTATTCATCACTGGCGCCACTTCAGGTTTTGGCGAGGCCACCGCGCGGCGCTTTGCCGAAGCGGGCTGGAAGCTGGTACTAACCGGCCGTCGCAAGGAACGCCTGGATGCCCTGTGTGCCGAACTGTCAGCCAAGACCGAAGTGCATGGCCTGGTGCTCGACGTACGTGACCGCAAAGCCATGGAGCAAGCCATCGGCAACCTGCCGGCCGGTTTCGAGAAAATTCGTGGCCTGGTCAACAATGCCGGCCTCGCGCTGGGTGTGGATGCCGCGCAGAACTGCAGCCTGGACGACTGGGAAACCATGGTCGACACCAACATCAAGGGCCTGATGTACACCACACGCCTGCTGCTGCCACGGCTGATCGCCCATGGCCGCGGGGCGTCGATTCTCAACGTCGGTTCGGTGGCGGGCAACTACCCGTACCCAGGCAGCAACGTGTATGGCGGTACCAAGGCCTTTGTCGGCCAGTTCTCGTTGAGCCTGCGCTGCGACCTGCGAGGCACGGGTGTGCGCGTGAGCAATATCGAACCGGGCCTGTGTGAAAGCGAGTTCTCGCTGGTGCGCTTCGGCGGGGATCAGGCCAAGTACGACGCTACCTATGCAGGCGCCGAACCGATCCAGCCGCAGGACATTGCCGAGACCATTTTCTGGATTCTCAACCAGCCGGCGCATATCAACATCAACAGCCTGGAGCTGATGCCGGTGAGCCAGGATTGGGCAGGGCTGTCGATCGACCGGTCGGTCAAGGGCTGATCCGAGGGCCAATGGTCGGCAAGCCAGGCCCCCACAGGTACACCACAGATTTTCAGAGCTGTGCAGCACCTGTGGGAGCCTGGCTTGCCGGCGATTCCGTCAGCCCAAGCGCTGCAACCCTTCCAGGCAGGTCGCCAAATGGTAGGGGGTTGTGGAAGGCATATCATGCCGGCTTACCGCCCCGTCACCATCGCGGCACTCGTACCAGCCCGCGTCCCGCAGGAACCTGGCCTCCAGCACCTGCAACTGCCCCGGCAACCTTGCCTCGCCCCCAGCCCGCAACACCAGCGCCCGCAGGTATTCCGCCTGTGCCCAGACGCGCTGGGTGGCATCAAGCACCTTGCCATCCACATCCAGCATCGCCAGCACCGCGCCCTGCTTGACCCCCTGCTGTTCGGCAAACCCGAAAGCCCGGTCGATGGACGCATGCAGCGGCGTGTCACGCAGCAGCGCCGAGGTGTGCAGCAAATAGAACCATTCGAACTGGTGCCCGGGTTCGAACCAGTTATCCACAGCGCCGAGTGGCTTTTCCAGCATCACGCCGTGGACCGGTTCGATGAAGTTTGCCTCAAGCGCTTCGCAGAGCTGTAGCAGCGACTGTCTGGCATGTTCGTCGTCACGTACGGCCAGCACCTGCAAGAAGGCCTCGGCCAGGTGCATCTGCGGATTTTGCAGCGCACCGCTGCCCAGGTCGCCCCAGTCTTCACCCAGGCTGGCCTCAAAAAGACCATCGTCGCGGGCGAACTGCTGGTTGATGATGTCCAGCGCGGCATCCAGGGTGGACTCGACCAGGTGCTCACGCACCTTGCCCCAGTAATGCGCGCAGGCGAAGACGATAAAGGCGTGGGTGTACAGGTCCTTGCGCCGGTCCAGCGGTTTGCCCTGGGCATCGATGCTATAGAACCAGCCACCGTGTTCGGCGTCGTGGAAGTGTTTTTGCAGCGAACGGAACAAGGCTGCCGCACGTTCTGCCGCGCCGGGTTGCCCGATGCGGCTGCTGAACAGGTACAGCTGGCGCGCGCAGGCCATGGCCCGGTAGCGCTGCACCGGCAAGGGCTGGTGCTGAGCGTCCAAGGCTTCGTAGGGCAGGGCCATGTCGGCATTCCAGCCCGGGCCTTGCCACATTGGCACGATGCATTCGGCGAAGTGCTGGGTGAAGCGGGCCAGTTCGGGCAGGGTAGGGCGGGGGTCGGACATTTCGGCGCTCGTCGCTGTCGGGCAGGGCGCCATGGTAGCAGAACTGCGGTTTTCGGTAGCCTGTGGCCGGCAAGCCAGCTGCCACAGGTTAGCGATCAGCTCCGGTTGCCAAGCCCCTGCCAATGCCGCGCCCCGACAAAGATGAAGCGCAGCTGCTGGGTGATCTTTTCCTGCGGCGTCAGCGCCTGTGGATAACCCGCATCGGGGCTGTCGATAAGCTCCGGCAGGGTAGCAAACACTGTCTTCACCACCAGGTCGGCCATCACCGCCAGCGCTGCGTTGTCCAGATGCTGCCAGCGCTTCATGCGTGCCAGGTCAGTGGCCAGGTCGTCGCTGATGTCCTGGCGCAGGCGCGCGATAGCCTGGCGCACGGCATGTGATCCGCCGTACTGCTCACGGGCCAGAAACAGGAACTGTGCACGGTGGGCGGCCACGACATCGAGGAAGATGCGCACCGATGCATCGGTAATGCCGCCCAGTTCGAATTCGTTTTGCCGCACCAGGCGGATGGTCTGGCGGAAGGTAGTGTCGATCTCGGCCACCAGGGCCAGGCCCAGGGCGTCCATGTCGGTAAAGTGTCGGTAGAAACCGGTGGGCACGATGCCGGCTGTCTTCGCCACTTCACGCAGGCTGATACTGCCGAAACCACGGCCACTCTCCATCAGCAGGCAGGCGGCATCGAGCAGGGCCTGGCGGGTCTGTAGTTTCTGTTCGGCGCGCGGCAGCATGTTGCGGGCTTCTATGACGGTAAGGCTGGGCACTCTAGATAAAAAAACAAAGCCCGGTCAATGGACCGGGCCTGGAGGGGAGCAAGCGTTGTGACAGAGGTTGTTCTTTTCGGCCATGGCGATCAGCTCACACGGCTGATTTCAACCAGGCGATCCGAGCCACCTTCGGCAACGCGGCCAGTGCGTTCGATCAGGCGATCCGAGCCACCTTCGGCAACGCGGCCAGTGCGTTCGATCAGGCGATCCGAGCCACCTTCGGCAACGCGGCCAGTGCGTTCGATCAGGCGATCCGAGCCACCTTCGGCAACGCGGCCAGTGCCGCTCGATCAGGCGATCTGAACCACCTTCGGCAACGGTTTTCAGCGGCTGGGCGATTTCGACAGCGCTGGAGTGTGATTCGGCGGTCAGGTGTTGCTCGCTGGCTGGCAGGGCAAAGGCATTGGCAGCCAGAAGGGACAGGGTCAGGCTCAGAAGATGGCGTTTCATGATTCGGTGCTCCTCTCGGGGGCTGGAAAGTGGGTACGAAGCCAATGCTACGCCGGGTAACGCCAGAGAGAAGTTCATACG
>NZ_JABMCW010000128.1:0-14474 GCF_013179705.1 Pseudomonas sp. CM25
TGTGGGAGCTGGCTCGCCGGCGATGGGCTGCAAAGCAGCCCCCTACGCGAAACCTGCAAATGGATCCTGCACATGGCTGTCCCCTCCTCTGCTGCAACCCTGTTCCCGCGCAAACTGGCAATCGCCCTGCTGGCGCTGCTGGCCTGCTCATTTGCCGGCAACCACATCGCCGCACGCATCGCCTTCGATGACGGTACCGGGGTGTTGCTGGCAATCCTCTGCCGCTCGGGCATCACCTTGCTGGTGCTGGCCTGCCTCCTGCTATGGCAGCGCCAGGCACTGGGCCTGCCCGCCGGTACCCGCCACTGGCAGTTGGTACTGGGCCTGTTGATCGCCGCCCAGAGCCTGTGCCTGTACTCGGCAGTAGCGCGCATTCCGGTGGCCTTGGCGCTGCTGGTGGGCAACACCTTCCCGATGCTGTTGGCCCTGCTGACCTGGGCACTGGGCGGCGCCCGCCCGACCGGCCGCACCGTGCTGTTCATGGGGCTGATCCTGTGTGGCCTGGTACTGGCGCTGGATGTGCCGGCGCGCCTGGCCGACAGTGGCGCAGCCAACCCGCACTGGGCGCTGGGCGTCAGCCTGGCCTTCGGCGCCGCCTGCGCCTTCGCCTGCGCGTTGTGGATCACCGACCACAAACTGGCCGGTGTGCGCGGGCCAGTGCGCAGCCTGCTGACATTGCTGATCGTGTTCTCCAGCATGCTGGTAGCCGGCTTCAGCGGGGTGATGCCGTCCGGTCTGTCACTGCCGGGCAGCAGCAGCGGCTGGCTGGCGCTGGCCAGCCTGGTGGTGCTGTATGGCCTGGCCTTCACCTTGCTGTTCGTCTGCGTGCCACGGCTGAACATGGCGCAGAACGCACCGGTGATGAACGTCGAACCTATCGCCACCCTGCTGCTGGGCTGGGCTTTGCTCGACCAGCAACTGAGCCCTCTGCAACTAATCGGCGGCGCCGTGGTGGTGTGCGGCATCGTGCTGCTTACCTACCGCCGGGCCAGCTGACTTTTCAAAGGAGCCTTGAATGGCTGTGACCGAACTGCACCTGCAGGACCGCCTGACCCGCCTGAGCCTGGCCCCGGAGCTGGGCGCCAGCCTGGTGAACTGGGAAGTGAGTGCGACCGGGCAGGCGCTGCTGCGCCATTCCGACCCGGCCGCACTGGCCAGCGGTACGCCACGACGCCTGGGCTGTTATCCGCTGGCGCCGTGGTCCAACCGTATTGCCGAAGGTGGTTTTGCCCGCCCCGAGGGGTGGCAGGCCTTGACGCCGAACACCGGGCATGACCCCTACCCCATTCATGGCAGTGCCTGGCAGCAGGCATGGCAGGTGGAGCACCACAGTGAACGGCGTGCACGCCTGACGCTGGACAGTAAGGTGCCATTTGCCTACCACGCCACACTGGATGTGCATCTGCATGAGGGCTGCCTGAACCTGGACCTGCACGTGACGCACCTGGATGAGCCAGCCACCTGGTATGGGTTGGGGCTGCACCCCTACTTCCCTCGATATCCCGATACCAAGCTTTATGCAGCGGCGCGCAGGGTATGGCTGGCCGAAGATGGGCGGTTGCCGTCGTACCAGGCCGAGATCCCCGAGCAGTGGCGTTTTCAGACCATGGGCCGGTTGCCCGAAACCGTGGTTGATCATGCCTTCAGTGGCTGGGCAGGAGAATGCTTGATCGAACAACCCAGTGCAGGCTATCGGCTGGCATGCAGCGCCAGCGGGGCTGAACACTTTTTGCTGTTCTGCCCGCAAGGACAGGGCTTTTTCTGCTTCGAGCCGGTTAGCCATCCGGTCAATGCCCATCACCTGCCGGGGCGGCCCGGGCTGCGGTTGTTGCAGCGAGGGGAAGCGATGAGCCTGGGGTTCCGGATGCAATATCGAGCGTTGTAACCGTTTCGCCTGGGGTGGGGCCGCTTTGCGGCCCCAAAATCTGACGCTTTAAGCGAGCGCCTCGGTCGACGTCGCCATCGGCTTGCCAGATGCAGCAACCCCACACACCTCCCGCGCCACCTTCCACACCAGCACCGCCGCCACGATATCGAACGCCGCCAGCACCACGAACAGCGGGCTGTAGCCAACCTGCGTCACCAGAATGCCGAACACCAGAGTAAACACCGCCGCCCCCAGGTACCCACACATGCCGCCCATGCCGGTGGCAGTCGCCACCTGATCCTTGCTGAACGAGTCAGAGGTGATCGAGTACAGCGCACCCGACAACGTCTGGTGAGCAAAGCCGCCGATGCACAGCAACAGAATCGCCGTATACGGGCTTTCCACCAAGCCGATGCAGGCCGGGCCGATCATGCAGCTGGCGCCAAACACCAGCACCATCTTGCGCGAGGTGAACAGCGACACCTTGAAGTAGCGGTGGAACAGCGGGCTCAGGTAGCCCCCCAGCACGCAGCCGATGTCGGCAGCCAGGAACGGCAGCCAGGCGAACATCGCCACTTCCTTGATATTCATGTGCCGCTCGGTCATCAGGTACAGCGGGATCCACGCGTTGAAAGTTTGCCAGGCCGGCTCGGAAAGGATTCGCGCCGAAGCGATGGCGTAGAAGTTGCGGGTCTTGAAGATGCGTTTCCACGCGCCTTTCTCACGGGTGTCCTGCTGAAAGTGCGCCTCCTGCCCGGCCAGGATGTAGTCGCGCTCCTGGTCGCTCAAGCGCTTCTGGTCGCGCGGGTGCTTGTACAACAGCATCCACAGCAGGGTCCAGACGATGCCCGATGCCCCGACGATGACGAATGCCAGCTGCCAGCCGCTGTGCAGGATCGCCCACACCACCAGCGGCGGCGCCAGCAAGGCGCCGAGCGACGAGCCAATGTTGAACCAGCCGATCGCCACCGAACGCTCCTTGGCCGGGAACCACTCGGTGGTGGCCTTGACCCCGGCTGGCAGGCCGGCGGCCTCGGTCATGCCCAACAGCCCGCGCATGAACGCCATGCTCTGCCAGCCCGTGGCCAGCGCCGCGCCGGCGCAGGCCAGTGACCAGGCCATGGCAAACACGGCAAAGCCCAGCTTGGTGCCGATGAAGTCGATGAACCAGCCCGCTATCGGCTGCATGAGGGCGTAGCAGATCTGCCAGCTAGCAACGATCTTGGCGTATTGCTCGGTACTGATGGAAAGATCGGTCATCAGGGTGGGCGCGGCCACCGAGAGGGTATTGCGGGCGAGGTAATTGACGACGAGTCCAGCCGTGACAAGGCTGACCATCCACCAACGGATGCCTTTCATCTTCATGGTTCACCTGAATTTTTGTTTTTAGAGTTGCGGGTGATTCGCGCTTATGCCGGCAGTGGCCATATGCGACAAATTGTTTCAGGCGGAAGCTTGCCACGTCATAGGTCATCGTACAACACTTATTGTTTCGAGATGTTTTTGCTGTTGTTGTACGATCTCAATTCAGCTGCTGTGCGCGCAGGGTCTGGGCGAGCATATCGATGAAGGCCCTGACCTTGGCCGAGCCATACTTGCTCTCCCGGTGCAGCACATGAATCGGCCATGGTGCTTCTTCATACTCGGCCAGGATCACTTGAAGCTGCCCGCTGGCCAGCTCGTCTGCCACCTGGTAAGACAGCAGGCGGGCGATCCCCAGCCCGTCGCTGGCGGCAGCGATCGCCCCATCGTTGCTGGTCACGGTCAACCGCGGCTTCATGCGCACCAAGGTCGGCTCATCGGTCACCCCAAAACGCCAGCCGGCGCGTGGCGACAGGTTGGTGGTGCCGATCACCGCATGCCCTGCCAGGTCCGAGGGGTGCGTGGGCATGCCATGGCGGGCCAGGTAGTCTGGGGACGCACACAGCATCCGTCGCACCCTGCCCACCCGCAGTGCTTTCAGCCCGGAGTCAGGCAACGGGCCAATGCGCACGGCCACATCCATGCCCTCTTCGACCATATTCACCACCCGGTCTAGAAAGTAGGCAGACACATCGACCTCGGGGAACTGCTGCAGATAGCGCACGATGCAGGGCATGACGAACTTCTTGCCGAACAGGATCGGGGCGGTGACTGCAAGTTCCCCTTTGGGTGTGGCGTTGATACCGGCGGCCGCTTCGTTGGCTTCGTGGATGCTGGCAAGGATATGCCGGGTGTCTTCCAGGTAACGGCTGCCCGCCTCGGTCAGGCGAACGCTGCGGGTGGTGCGCAGCAACAGCTTGACCCCCAGTTGATCTTCCAGGGCGCTGACGGCGCGGGTCACCGCTGCGGGGGAGATGTCCAGGCGGCGGGCAGCGGCGGCGAAGCTTTCCAGTTCGCCGACGGCGACGAACACCTTCATCAGGTGGATCTGGTCCATGCGGGCCTCGGGGCTATGAAGTGCGCAGATTATCTTTTATTTGGGCTTTTGGGGTTGTCTGGCCTGGCCTGTTCGCGGGCAGGCGAATCAGGCATCCAGCACCAACGCCTGCCCGCCCTCCTCCATCCGCGCCGGCACAGCACAGCAGATCAACACGGTCCCGGCATCCGGCATCTCTGCCGGCGGGTTCGGGTAATGCACCTGGCCACTCACCAGCCTGGTCTTGCACGTTCCACATGACCCGCCCCGGCAACTGAATTCCGGCGCCAACCCGCGCGCTTCTGCCAGCTCCAGCAGCGTACCGCTGCCGGGCGCCCAACGCGCCTCTTTGGCCGAAGCCGCAAAATACACCGGCACCGGCTCGCTGGCAGCAGGCGGCTGCTGCAACGCCGGCTGGGCGCCGTCGGTATGCCGTCGTAGCGTCGATGGGCCAAAGGCTTCCGCGTGGATCCGTGCATCCGGCACATGCACCCCGCGCAGCCCTTCATACAGGTCCTGGGTAAAACTACCCGGGCCACACAGGTAGAAATCGTAGTCGTCCAGCGCCAGCGTCGCCTTGACCTGCTCGATGCCCAGCCGCCCGACGAACTCATGATCACGCCCCACCACCGCATGGCTTTCCGGCTGGCTCAGGGCACGGTGCACGTGCAGCATGCCAGCGGCCTGTTGCTGCAAAGCTGTCAGTTCCTGACGGAACGGCAAGTCGGCCAGGCTGCGGGCGCCATGGAAAAGGTGAATACGCCGTGCCGGGCCGCTGCTCAGCTGCTCGCGCAGCATGGCCAGTAACGGCGTGATACCGACGCCCGCGCCGATCAGTACCAGCGGCCGGGTACTCTGCCGATCGAGGGTGAAGCTGCCCATCGGCGCGCGTACGTTCAGCACATCACCCGCCACAACGCGCTCATGCAGGTACCGCGACGCCGGGCCCTGGGCCTTGACGCTGATGCGCAGGTAGCCGTCGGCAGGCGCGCTGGACAAACTATAGGTGCGGATCAAGGCAGCCCCACCGTCAGGCTGGATCTGCACGGGAACATGCTGCCCCGGCGCAAAAGCCACGTTGCTGCCGGCCGGTGGCTCAAGGTAGAACGAGCGAATATCGCGGCTCTCCTGCTCCACCCGCAACACTTGCCAGGCCTGCCACTGGCGCTGTTGCTGACGTTGCTGGATACGCGCTGCGGCCTCGGACCAGGTACCGGTCGTCAGGCTGGTGGGCGCATACCCCTTGAACCCCCAGCGCAGCGAAACGGCAGTCGGGCGCCACACCACCTGTTCGACCTGCAATGTCCATAACCGCTCGGCGCCTTCGAACGCCTGGGTTACCGGGCTGTCCAGCAGCACCTCGGTACGGCCGCCGAGCTGCAGCACGTTGCCGTTGTGGAAATCGATGAACAGCAAGCCTGCCTGCGGGTTTACCAACAAGTTGCCCAGGGTGTTGAAGTGCAGGTTGCCGGCATAGTCGGGAATGGTCAGGCGGTTGCCTTCTACCTTGACGAACCCGGGCCGGCCGCCGCGGTGGGAGACATCCACCGAACGCTGGCCGTCGCTGTGCTCGACGTAGCTGGCGACGAAAAAGGTATCGGCCGCCTGGATCATGCTGACTGTCGCGGCGTCCAGTGTGCTCGCGTCGACACGTGCCTGGCGGGGCTCATCGACGCGGGTGTAGTCACGCAGCTGGATGTATTGCGGGCAGTTGCCGAACGCCTGCTCTACCATCACCTGCAATTGCCCGCCCGCAGCCTGGCGGATCTGCCCGTTGATACGGTTGCGCCGGCGAGTATGCAGCTCGATACCCAGCAGGCCGATCGCCTGCCCGGAGGCCAGCCCCGGGGTGGCAGGGTCATCTGCAGGCAACGTGGTATCGATCGTCAGCTGACGAGGATCAGGCGAACTGACGAACCCCTCCGGGCCTTCCAGCAGGGTTGCCCAAGGGTGGCCGTCAGCGTCCACGCTGGCAGCGATCATGAACGGCAGTTGATGATAGAAAATGCGGTGCTGGTCGGGCATGAAGTCACGAATGACCTTTTGCCCGAACGCCTCCATGCGCTCTGCTACACCCACCTTTTCCTGGAGGGTCTTCTCGCCGGCATGCCAGGGCGAGGGGCGGTGGTCCGAGTGCTGTTGCATGGCGGCGGTCCTCCCGATGGCAGGGTGTCAGGCGCTGGTTTGCAGCCCGATCACGGTACGCGGCATGGGCACGAAGCCTGGTAGCGCTTCGATCCGCGCCAGCCAGCTGCGCACGTTGGCATAGGGCTCCAGCGACACATTGCCTTCGGGAGCGTGGGCGATGTACGAGTAGTTGGCGATGTCGGCAATGGTCGGGCTGCTGCCAGCCAGGAAGGGGGCCTTGGCCAGCTCGGCGTCGATCACCTTGAGCAGGGTGTGGGCACGGGCGATCACTTCGTCGGTATTGAACGCGGCTCCGAACACCGTGACCAGGCGTGCGGCGGCAGGGCCGAAAGCCAGCGGGCCGGCAGCGATCGACAGCCAGCGCTGCACGCGAGCGGCTGCGGCAGGTTCCTCGGGCAGCCAGGTGCCGTTGTCGTACTTTTTCGCCAGGTACACCAGAATCGCATTGGAATCGGCAATCACAATGCCGTTGTCATCAATTACCGGAACCTGGCCGAACGGGTTGAGGGCCAGAAAGTCGGGCTGCTTGTGCGCCCCTTTGGCCAGGTCGACGAACACCAGTTCGGCAGGCAGGTTCAGCAGCGAGAGCATCAGCTCGATGCGGTGGGCGTGGCCGGACTTGGGAAAGTTGTAGAGCTTGATCGGGTTCGACATGGGCTTGGCTCCTGGTCAGCGCCGGGTTGGGCTGATGGAGCACATCCTGCACCGGTTCGGCTGGCAGCAGAATCCGTGCGCAGGGGAAACCATAATTTCGCTGAGCGGAATAATCGTCCAGTCTACACCGCCCTATCGCCGGCAAGACGGCGGTAGGGCCAATAGGCATGCCAAATCAGTGCAGCTTGTTGAAATACCGGAACAGCTCACGCGCGGCCTCGACCACCTGCGGCACGCAGGCCTGGATATCTTCTTCGCTCATCTGGTCAAGCAATTCGAAGTTGTCTTCCAATCCATGCAGCGAGATAGCCTTGAGCAGTTGGTCCTGCTCAGGCGGCAGTTCGGTCCAGCCAGCGATCTGGGTACCGCGCATGTAGCCGAAGCACCATTCCTCCATGACGATAACGCTGCCCTGCTCGCCTTCGTTTTCCTCGAACAACGGCTCGAAGTGATCGACGTCGTCGCTCAACTGTTCCGCCACCTGGCTGGCATAGCGCAGCATCAACGCGGTATAGGCCTCTTCATGTGCAGGCTTCTTGAACTTCGGCACCTTGCCACCGGCTACCGCTGGCAACCAATGTTCAGGGGTGACGGTAATCGGCGAGCTGGCCAGCGCGGTGAAAAAGCCATTGAGCTCGGCCAGGTTGAGCACCGAATAGTCATTGCCGTAAGTGATCAGCAGGTCCTCGAGGCGGACGAGTTCTTTTTCGCTGAGAAGGGGAAGCATGGATGGACATCCTGGAAAGCAAAAGTGTGTGCACACTAGCACAGCAGTGCCTCAAGAGCTGCCCGCGGCGGTCGCTACGCGGGCAGATTCGTTACTGAGACAACCAGCTTTGCAGTGCCGTTTGCTCACCGGTACCCAGCAGTAACCACAACAGAATGCGGCACTTGCGCGGGCAGAGCTGCCCGGCCATGTGCACCCCCTTGCGCTGCAGATCGATCTCGGCTCCGGCAAACTCGTAGGTGGCTCGGGCGGTCGAACCACTGCCGGTGCGGGTGGCAACGATCACCGGCAAGGCAGATGCGAGCTGATCCAGCAGCGCGGCCCAGCTGCCGGAAACATGCCCTGCGCCGAACGCTGCGATGACCAGCCCCTCGTAGCCCAAGGGTGCTACGGCTTGCAACAGGGCCGTATCCGCGTCCAGGCACACTTCCAGCAAAGCAACGCGGTGCTCGATTCGATGGGGCAGCGGCAACACATCGCGCAAGCCTGGCGGTTGGCGATAAACCACTGCGCCCTCCACAACATCGCCCACGCGGCCGCAGCCAGGCGACTCGAAAGCGGCCAGCGCCAGGCTGGCCGTCTTGCGAACCTTGGCTGCACAGTGGACCTGATCATTCATCACTACCAGCACACCACGTCCACGGCTGCCTTGTGCCAGCGCAACCTGTGCCGCACTCAGCAGGTTGGCGGGGCCGTCATTGCCCGGCTGGCTGGCCGCGCGCATGGCACCGGTCATCACCAACGGAACATCGAACGGCCACAGTAGATCAAGAAAATAAGCGGTTTCCTCCAAGGTGTCGGTACCTTGGGTAAGGATTACACCCTGCGCGCCCCGCTCCACTTCACTGCGGGCCCAGGCCAGCACGTCGAGCAGCGCCGCAAAGCCCAACGAGGCACTGGGAAGCAGGCCCAGTGTGGCGACTTCAACATCAGCCATATGGCGCAATTGCGGGACCTTGGCCAGTTGCTCATCGCAGCCAAGCGTTGGTCGCACAGCGCGTCCCGGAGCAGCTGCCTGCATGCTCACCGTGCCACCCAGGCTACCGATCGAGAGCCTGGGCAGTGGCACTCCCCCATTCATACCCCACCTCCGGCAAGCACCCCAACCAGCGGCACGATCCCCAGGGTACTGATGGCCATCGACAGCACATTGCCGATATAGCCGTGCATAGAGGCCGGCAAGCGCTGGGTAATGGCCACTGCCAGCGGCGGAGCTACCAGCGCGCCAAGCACTGCACTGGCGACAACCACCTGCCAGCTGCCACCGTGGGCAAGCACCGCTGCCGGGACGATCGAGACAATTGGAATGTAAGTGGGATACCACCCACGCGCCTGCCACTGGCGTCGCCAGAACACGACCCCGACCAGTGACGCCAGTGCCTGCCCGGCGATCATTGGCAGCAACAGCAGCGAACCATACGCCGCCGCTGACGGAGCGAGCATATAGGCCAGGAACGCGCCCAGCAGCAAGCCTAGGCTGGCCAGTTCATTCCCGTAAAATGGCGCTTCGCTGAAGTCAGCCAGCACGCGGCGCAAGGTCCAGACCACGCCGTAATCAGCCTGTACAGCGACGGGCTCGGATGGGGCCGGCGCGTGACAGGGCCTTACCCATGAGGGAAAACACTTGCACAACAGGAATGCCACAAGGCTTGCCAGCGCCATGCCGCTCACGTTGCCGATCACCGCCGGCAGCTGCAAGGGATAGCACAGGTAGTTGACCATCAAAAGGCTGGCTGGCGTTACCAGCAACGCGCCCAGCAGGGCGCCGGTTATCGTCACCCGCCAGCCTGCACCAAACAGCAGCACCATGGCTGCCGGCAATGACACGAAGGCAACGAAGGTCGGTTGCCAGGCACCACTGGCCAAGGTCCATCCCCACAATGCGTGGCTCAGCAGCAGGCCCAGCAATGAGCTGGTGAACACCCATGGCCACAAGCCGCTGCCGTAGCAAATGGCAAAACCCTGCCAACGGTATCCGCGCACATAGGCCCAGTGTGCCAGGCAAGCACCTAGCAGCAAGCCCAGGGCAGGCAGCTCGTGCTTGTAGAACGCCACTTCGCTGATATCGCCGACTATCCAGCGCAGGCGGCTCAGCGGCTGATCAAGCGTCGCCGCGAGTTGCCCATAGTCCGGCCATTGGCCATGGGCCAGGCTCACCACCAACAGCACCAAAAGGCAGGCGAATATCAACGCCGGCGAACGTTGCCGGTTCGAGAAGCGTAGCGTTTTCATCGGCGACTCCTCAGCGCGGCATCGGTGAATGCAAGCGATAGCCAAGCGCCGCATCGTAGAGGTCAGTGCGCCGATCACGGGGTAGATCGTTGAGGGTGTTCCAGATCGGTGCCGAACGCGCAATGCTGAGGTCGACATCGGCATACAAGATGCTTTCCTCCTCTGGGCCGGCCACTTCACCAATGGGCCAACCATTGGTTCCAGCGATCAGTGAACAGCCCAGGAAGCGTCCACCCCGCTCCGTGCCGATGCGGTTGGCGGCGGCAATGTAGACGTTGTTGACGTGTGCTGCGGTCATGGTCAGGTAGGACGCCATGCAGCGACCTGCTTCGTCGAACAGAGGGGGCGGTGTCCATACCCAGTTGTTCAGGCTGCAGATGATGTCGGCGCCCTGTGCGGCCATCAGCCGCGGTACCTCCGGGAACCAGATATCCCAGCAGATCAACAGGCCGATGCGGCCAATCGGCGTCTCGAACACGGGGAAACCCAGATCACCAGGGGTGAACCAGAGCTTTTCCTGGTTCCACAAGTGGGCCTTGCGGTAATGCCCAAGCAGGCCCTGGGGGCCGAACAGGACCGCACTGTCATAGAGCTTCAGCCCGTCACGCTCGGCAAATCCTGCGGCCAGGAACACCTTGTGCTCGCTGGCAAAGTCCGCCCAGGCGTTGAGGCTGGGGCCGTCGCGCAGCGTCTCGGCATGGGCATAGGCCTCAGCTCGGGTGTGGAAGGTGTATCCGGTATTGGCCAGCTCGGGCAGCACGATCAGATTGGCCCCTTCGCATACCGCGCGCCGGGCCAGTGCCAGCCCTCTGCCTAGGTTACCAACGCAGTGCTCAAGCCCGACCTGAGGGTCATACTGGATGACAGCAATACGTACGGGGCTGACTGGGGTGCCGTGTTCAGACATGGTGGCTTCCTTCTTATGGTTGTTTTGGAAGGACGCCAGTAGAGCGGGGATCGACCGGGGAGTGACAGTCGGGACACTCCCACAAGCCTGTAGGAAAAGGGACGGGATGCAGTAGGGCTCTGCCTACATCCGCGTTAGTTGTTAACCTGATATTGCGGATAATGCTCCAGGGTGAAGCCACCCAGGAACTGCGCCGAGGTGCGACTACAGAGGTTGATGACGACATCGACTGCGGTTCGCAGGCACGGCTCGGTCCAGCCAGCATCAACAGAGAAGGACTCTCCAGCCAGATACAGCCCCGACAGCTCACTGAGCTCGCGGTTGTATTTCATCAGGCTTATCGCCTCATAATAGGTCCCTGCGCGATACAGCTTTGCACAGCCCAATGCATTTTTATCCGTGATCCAGCGTTGTATGCGGATGTTTCGAGTATCGATGTAAGGCGATATGGCCTCACCTATATTGCTGCAGCGGAGAAGGATCCGATCGAGTTCCTTCACGCATTTGTTGGCCAATTCCTCATCGGAAAATGCTGCCAGTTTGGTGGCATCGTCCTCCCAGGTGTAACTGAGCAGAATGCAATCATCAGGGTAGTGGTCGTTGTAGCGGTAGGCATAGACGTCATGAACGAAACTGTCGGTGACGAGAATCTGCGGGATCGTTGAATGGCGGTCGAGGAAGCTTTTCTTCAGCGGTGCGTAGACCTTGCAACTGGTTTCCCAATGAGCATGCTTCCAGGCATCCATGATGGATTGAGGTAATACCTGGCGGCTGAAACCTTCAAGATGGATGTTGGTTTCGATTAGCCAGGAGGGGGTAGTGAGGATTACGCTGTCGAAATCCTGATGACAGGGTTGCGCTAGTATCGGGTCACTGCATTGCCAACTGTACCCGACCCGGATACGGCCATCTTCGAGCTTGTGCAGCATAGTTACAGAGCTGTCCGTCAGTAGCCCGTCCTCGCGTTGCAAGAGGTGGTCATACAGCGAACCATCGCCCATCCCGATATCCAGAAACATGAGGCTTTCGTCCATCGCCGCGATGCCCAGATACGCAGGGGCCTGGAACATGAGGCCTTTGCTGTCAGGGACCTTGCTGGCATCAAGATGCGGTGCAGCGTAGGGTACGCCAGCGTCATCAACCCGGCCGTGCACCAACTGCAAGTGGCTGCTGAAACCAAAGATTGCCGTGCGTAGCGGATAGAGGCAGCAAACGTCGTAGAACGCGCCCCAGCTGCCGTCACCGATGCCAATCGCATAGAAGATGGCCGACTCCTCGGCACTCATGCCTAAACCGCCAAAATTCCCCGGGTTTTCAGGGCTCCATGCCGCCAGCGCCGGCAACTGCACAAGCTCTCTGAATGACACCCGGTGATAGCGTTCGACGATGGCCGACCACATTGATTGCCAACTTTCCGAACCGTAGACGGCGGCGACCCGCTCGGCGAACTGCTCGGCAAAACGGTGCCATTTGGCGTAAACCTGTTGCAACAAGGCAGTCGGCGGCGGAGTGTTCCCTTCGGGATTGCGCCAGATCAGCAGGCTTGGGGTGGCCTCCCCTTCCAATTGCCCCTCACGCAGATAAATCCCGGTTGCATTCACCCAAGGGGTGCCAGGGTTAGGGAAGTCGGAAATCCGCAGTTCGAACAAATTAGCGTAATAGGCCATCAGAGAGCGGCCTGCTTTCGGGGGCTCTCCAGTCCTGTTGAAAAAAGGCATCCGCATCGCTCCCATTTCGAACGGGGTTGATGGTTGCTTGTGGTTTCCTGACTGGTTTGCCACCGTAAGGTGCCGCCCACCCACGCGACGGGATTGCTCGATTACCGTGATACGTGTGAAGCCACACCGCAGCAATTCACGCGCAGCAGTCAACCCGGTCACACCGGCGCCGATGATACAGATCCGGTGGCCTGGCTGGGTGGCGCGTGCAATACCTCCTTCTTGCTCGAGCAAGCGGCGGTAATCGAAGCAGAGATCTGGAGGGTTGGGGAAGCGTGCAGCCCAAGGGTGGGCAGGTGGCGTTGGTTCGATGGCCAAGTCTGCGGGATGGTTGTGCGTCGTTCCGATGGTCATGTACTCGGGCTCTCCAAAAAATGGGAGACCTGAGGGTGATTAAATATGCCTTATGGCAGGGGGTCGATATGTACAGCCAACCTGCGGGACATAACCGCGAGCCGACAGCGCCTCCCACCAGGGGCAGCGCTGTTGGCAGGGGGCTTATACCGCCAGCGCGCGCTCGCGTAGCTCACTGTTGAGGATGCGGTCGTTCTCGCTGTAGTCGACCGGGCAGTCGATCACGTGCACGCCTGGGGTCTTGATGCAGTGTTCCAGCAGCGGCAGCAGGCCTTCGGCGCTTTCCACGCGGTGGCCGTTGGCACCGTACGCTTCGGCGTATTTGACGAAGTCCGGGTTGCCGTAGTCCAGGCCGAAATCGGTGAAGCCCATGTTGGCCTGTTTCCAGCGGATCATGCCGTAGCCATCGTCACGCAGGATCACCACGGTGATGTGCATGTTCAGGCGCACTGCAGTTTCCAGCTCCTGGCTGTTCATCATGAAGCCGCCGTCGCCACATACCGAGATCACCGGGCGGTCCGGGTGCACCAGGTGCGCGGCCATTGCCGATGGCAGGCCGGCGCCCATGGTCGCCAGGGCGTTGTCCAGCAGCACGGTATTGGGCTTGTGCGCCTTGTAGTTGCGGGCGAACCAGATCTTGTAGATGCCGTTGTCCAGGGCAACGATGCCTTCGGACGGCAGTACGCGACGGATGTCGGCCACCAGCCGCTGTGGGTACACCGGGAAGCGGTCGTCGTCGCCGCCTTCGGCGATCTGCGCTTCGTTGGCCTCACGGATGGCCAGCAAGCGGGTGAAGTCCCAGTGCGAAGTGTCGTTCAGGGCTTCGCTGATCTGCCACACGGCGTTGGCGATGTCGCCGATCACTTCCACCTGCGGGAAGTACACGGCATCGACTTCGGCCGAGCGGAAGTTGATGTGGATGACTTCGGTGCCACCGCGGACCATGAAGAACGGCGGCTTCTCGATCACGTCGTGGCCGATGTTGACGATCAGGTCGGCCGCCTCAACCGCACGATGTACAAAATCGCCGGACGACAGCGCGGCGTTGCCGAGGAAGCGCGGGTGACGCTCGTCGACCACGCCTTTACCCATCTGCGTGGTGATGAACGGGATGCCGGTCTTGTCGATCAGCTGCTTGAGGACCTTGGCGGTCATCTTGCGGTTGGCGCCAGCGCCGATCACCAGGATCGGGTTACGGGCGTTCTGCAGCTTTTCCACGGCCGCTTCGATGGCTTTGTGCTCGGCCAGGGGGCGACGGTGCAGGCTGCGCGGGATCGGCAGTGCGTCGGTCTGCTCGGCGGCGATATCTTCCGGCAGCTCCAGGTGGACCGCACCCGGCTTCTCTTCTTCGGCCAGGCGGAAGGCTTCGCGCATGCGCGCCGGGATGTTGTCGGCCGAGGCGAACTGGTGGGTGTACTTGGTGATGGGGTCCATCATGCCGCACACGTCAATGATCTGGAAGCGGCCCT
>NZ_JABMCW010000129.1:0-14286 GCF_013179705.1 Pseudomonas sp. CM25
AGAATTTCTTGACGACCATAGAGCATTGGAACCACCTGATCCCATCCCGAACTCAGTAGTGAAACGATGCATCGCCGATGGTAGTGTGGGGTCTCCCCATGTGAGAGTAGGTCATCGTCAAGATTCAAACCCAAAGCCCCTGTCTGCGATGCAGACAGGGGCTTTGTCTTTTCCGGGCAGTGGTGGCTGATCAGAACTGATAGCTGACCGTTGCGCTGACGTTGCGCTCTTCACCCATGTAGCAGTAGTTCAGACTGGCACACGAGGTGATGTAGCTTTCATTGGTCAGGTTGTTGGCGTTCAAGCGTACATCCACACCTGCGAGGCCGACCTTGCCCAGGTCATAGCCGATGGAAGCGTCGAACAGGGTGTAGGAAGGCACCTTCATGCTGTTTTCCGCATCGACCCAGCTGTACCCCACATAACGCACGCCACCGCCCAGCCGCAGGCCATCCAGAGCCCCCTGGTGGAAGTTGTAATCTGCCCACAGCGAGAGCATCTGTTTCGGTGCCTGGGTTGGCGAATTGCCTTTATTGTCCAGGCTGCCGGACACCAGGCTCGGCATCGACTTGGCATACTCGATGTCGGTAAAGGTGTAGCCACCCAGCAGCTTCAGGCTGTCAGTGAGCTGAACATGCGCTTCCAGTTCAAGCCCTTGCGAACGTACTTCCCCGACAGGGCGATAGAAATCCTCGTTTGGCTGTTTCGACGCCAGGTTCTCCTGCTCGATGCGGAACACCGAAGCAGTGAACAGGTTGTCGCTGCCAGGGGGTTGATACTTGATACCGGCTTCCCACTGGGTGCCCTCCGTAGGTGCCAGCGGGCGGCCGTCCTGATCGGATACGGTATTGGGGTTGAACGACTCCGAATAGCTGATATACGGCGCAATGCCGTTCTCGAACAGGTAGAGCACCCCGGCGCGGGTAGTGAACCTGGAGCGCTGATCGCTGGCCTTGGTATCGCTGTCCCGGTTCTCTTCGGACACCTTTACCCAGTCCTGGCGAAGCCCGAGGGAAAAGCGCCACTGGTCCAGCTCGACCAGGTCCTGCAAGTACACGCCGGTTTGTTGCAAGCGCCGCTGGTAGCGGTTCTCGCCCAGCACCTGAAGGTTGCCATTACCGTACTGCGGGTTGCCGGCATCCAGTGGATCGACTGTGCCGTAACGCCAGGCCACGTCGGCTTTGCGGCGCTGATAGTCAGCACCCAGCAGCAGGGTATGCTTGGCCGCGCCAGTGAAGAACTCCGCCTGCAGCATGTTATCGATGATGTATGAATGCAGGCGCTCGTCGCCCCCGGTGTACGCGCGATTGAGGATATTGCTGTCGGCATCGGCCCAACCGGCGGAGTACACCTGGTCCATCGACACATCCGAATCCTGATAACGGAAGTTCTGTCGTGCGGTGAAGACGTCGTTGAAGCGGTGCTCGAACTGGTAGCTGAAGGACTGTTGGGTGCGCTCGTAGTGGTCGATACCCGGTTCGCCCTCGAAGAAATGGTCCGACAACCGCAAGCCGTTGCGCTGGTGAAGCATGCCGTCGGCAGGATTGCCGCCGTGGTACCCGCCGTTCGGGTCGTGTTGCAGGTAGGCTTGCAGGGTGAGCGAGGTGTCTTCGCTGAAGTCGATGCTGATTGCCGGCGCAATGGCGTAGCGTTCTTCCTTACTGTGGTCGAACTGTGTGTCAGAGGCATCCGCCAGGCCTGTCAGGCGGTAGGCGATGCGCTTGTCGTCATCTACAGGGCCGCTGAAGTCAAAACCCATGCCGCGCTGGCCCTGGGTGCCCACCGTCGCCTGCAGTTGATGGTAGGGCGTGAACTGTGGCTTCTTGGTAGTCAATGCCACAAGCCCTCCAGGCGAGCTACGGCCATATAGCACCGAAGAAGGCCCTTTGAGAATGTCGATACGTTCGAGGAAGTACGGGTCGACCTGCATGGTGCTGTAGGTGCCGTTGTCACCCATCGACTTGAGCCCGTCGACGTAGATGTTATCCACCGACCCATCATTGAAACCGCGCATCGCCACGTAGTCATAGCGATGAGTTGCCCCGTAGGGGTTGGTCAGTACACCGGGGGTGTAGCGCATGGCCTGGGCGACAGTCTGCGAGCCCTGATCGTCCATCTGCTGACGGGTAACCACCGACACCGATTGTGAGGTCTCCACCAGCGGCATGCTGGTCTTGGTTGCCACCTGGCTGTGGGTGGCGTTGTAACCCTCCATGCTGCCCAGGGCATTGCCCAGGCTGAAGCTACGGACGTCGGTGTCTGGCAATGACAGTGCAGCGCTTTGAGGTTGTGCCTGCAGCACGTAGTTGCGCTCGCCCTGGCTTATGGCCTGCAGGCCGCTGCCATTGAGCAACTGGCGCAGCCCCTGTTCGGCAGCGTATTGCCCCTGCAAGCCGTTGGACTGCAATCCATCGGTGAGCTGTGGCGTGCTCGACAGGGTGATGCCCGCCTGCCGTGCAAACTGGTTGAGCACGTCATCCAGCGGGCCGGCCGGGATCGCGTAGCTATGGCTGGCCTGGACGACACCAGCGGCGACCGAGAGCTGCGGGGCTGTGATCAGCCCCAAGGCGGTACCGAACAGGGCAGCCCGGACAGCTTTGCGCAAAATAGCTGATTGCAAAACAGGTCGAAAATCATTCAGGGGTGAAATGTGCGTGTGCACAGGGTCGGTTGGCATGAGCGGTCCGTTGGCAAGTTGAGGGGCAGAGGGGATTGCTTTCTGTCCTAGCCGGACCGGCATTCAAAACCCGCCAAAAAATCATCAGGGCCTGATCAAGCCTGCTGTTCTACCCGCACCCACCAGCGGGTACGTTGCAGCAGCCGCACAGGTAACGTCTGTGGCAGCAGCTGCAGCAGCCGCTCCGGGTCTTCGAGGCGGAACACCCCCGACAGGCGCAAATCCGCAATCTCGTCGCTACAGCCCAGATAGCCATGGCGATACCTGCTGACCTGCGCGAGAAAGTCGAACAGGCGCATGTCCCGGGTAACGATCAGCCCTTCGCTCCAGGCCATCGCGTCCATGTCGACATGTTCCAGCCGTTGTGCACCTTGTGCATCCAGGCGCCAGTCCTCCCCGGCTTCTATCCACTGCAGCTGGCCATTGCCTGGCCGGTGGATGGCCAGCCTGCCATGGCTGACGCTGACGCGGGTGCAGTCACTGTCCTGGCGAGCAACAAAGCGCCCTTCGAAACCTTCCAGCAAGCCGTCGCGGGTTTGTATCAGCAAGGGATGCTGCGCGTTCGACGCCTGGCTGCAGGTGATCATCAATTCCCCCTGCTTCAGGCGAACCAGACGCTGCCGGTCATTGAAGGCCAGGTCCACAGCACTGCGGGTATTGAGTTGCATGAGCGAGCCATCGGGAAGGGCATAACTGCGTCGCTCACCCGTATTTGTGGCGTAGTCGGATGCCCAGTCGCTCACCATCTCCAGGTCTTTGCCCAGCCATGCCGTCGTTCCTATCATGGCAACACCGCCCAGCAGCTTCAGTGCCTGCCGCCGTTGCAGGCGCCGCTGGCTGGTTTCCAGGGTGCGCAAGGCGACACCGGCGCCGGGGATGGCGCGCAGGTCGAGGTCCTGTTGCAGGTAAGTGACCCGTTGCCAGGCCAGTTCATGCTCGTGGCGGGCACTGCGCCATTGTGCGCACTGTTGTTGCAGGGCCAGGTCATGGCCGCTTTCGCGCAGCCTCAGCGTCCACTGGATGGCCTGCTTGACCGCTGTTGCGCCAGGCTGTGCGGCAGTCATCGTCTCAGCACTCGTCTTCGTAGCGCAGCACGTAGCAATGGTAGAGCGCATCAGCGATGTAGCGCTCCACGGTACGCACCGAGATGCCCATCTGGTCGGCAATGGCCTGGTGCTTCAGCCCTTCGCACTGGGCCAGCAGGAACGCGCGGCGTACTTTCGGCTTGAGGCCGTCGAGCATGCGTGCGATGCGTTCCAGCAGTTCCAGCAGCAGTTCACGGGTTTCGGCGGAAGGGGCTTGTGCTTCCGGCACGTATGTCAGTGCCTCGAGGTAGGCCCTGTGCAGCTCCTCGCGGCGCCAATGATCGATCACCAACCCACGTGCGACCGTACGCAGGAAGGCTCTGGGCGTGTTCAGCTGGAGGGTTTCTCGCCGCTGCAGCAGGCGCACGAAGGTGTCCTGGGCAAGGTCGGCGGCATCGGCGGCATTGCCCAGCTTGCTGCGTAGCCAGGCATGCAGCCACCCATGGTGATCACTGTAAAGCGTTTGCACGGAGTCATTGCTGGACATGGGAGGAGGGCGCTGAGGTCAATGGACATGAATGATAATTAGTCTCATTGTTGGCATGGCCAGATGAATTTGCAACCCATCTGGTGCGCCGCGAGCTCCGCCGCTGAAGCGTCAGCGCCCCAGTTGGGTATCCAGATACTTGCGGATCACCCTTGCACCGCTATTCAGGTGCTGCTCCAGCACCGCTATCGCCTCATCTATCAGCTTGTCGCTGGCCGCATCCACCAAGGCGTTGTGATCGTCCTGGGTGAGCTTGCCCAGCCCCATGGATGAGAGATGAAAGCGCAGGAAGCGCTCCTCCTCGTTCAGCTCGTTCTCGATCAGGCGCAGCAGCTTCTTGTTCGGCGCCTTGCTGTACAGCGCCATATGGAAAAGGCGGTTCAAACGACCGATTTCGGCATGCCGGGTTTCGTTTTCCAGTTGCTGGATATACCCGCGGGCGCTGGTGATGTCGCTGGCATCGAGCAACGGAATGGACTGGCGCAGCGCTTCGCTCTCGAGCAATACCCGCAGGGCATAGGTGTCCACCGCATCCTCGCCGATCAGCGGCGCGACCACTGCGCCCTTGTGCATCTCCACCTTCAGCAACGATTGCGCTTCGAGTTGGCGCAGCGCTTCGCGCACAGGCATGCGGCTGACCCCGAACAAAGTGGCGAGCTCTTGTTGCCGCACCGCAGTACCTGGGGGTAAGCGGCCATCGAGAATGGCGCTACGCAGGCGTTCTTCGATCACGCCACGCGCCTGATGCGGCAGCAGCTGCTCGCTGGCCAGCACATTGCTCAGTTTGATTTTCTCGGCCACGTGACGCCTGCCTCAACGATGACAAAAGTTGGATCCAATGACACTAGTAACAGCTTGTAGGGGTGTCAAACCTGCTCTGCGCTGGCACGCGCGCCCCAAAAGCGCGGCTATGGTGGATGAAGTCGGCGGCCAAAGGAAGCAGCCTATAGAAGGATATATCCAGAAAGTGGAGGGTTGCTGACCGGCGGGGGCATGATTGCAGGGTGCCATTGTCTTTTGCCCTGGCAAGCCCCACCATCGCTGCTTTCGACTGGCCGGAACAGGGCTTCGCAGTGGCGATATCCTGGATGCTCAAAACCGTTGTGCGACGCGTCGGCCTGGCCGGGCTGCTGGGCTGCCTGCTGCTCGGCGGTTTGCATGCGGACTGGGATTTCTCCCAGATCAGCCGCCAGTCGCAGGCCCTCTATGGGCCGCTGGGTGCCGGGCAAGGCCGCATCGATGCCTGGCAGAACCTGATGGCCACGCAAAAGCAGGGGACCGAGCTTGAGCGCTTGCAAGTGGTCAACCGCTTCTTCAACCAGCAACTGCGCTATGTAGAGGATATCGACCTGTGGCATGAGGTCGATTACTGGGCGACGCCGGTGCAGGCACTGATCAAAGGTGCCGGGGACTGCGAGGACTACGCCATTGCCAAGTATTTCAGCCTGCGGCGCATGGGCATCCCCAGCGACAAACTGCGTATCACCTACGTAAAGGCGCTGCGGCAGAACCGGGCGCATATGGTGCTGACCTATTATTCAAGCCCACAGGCCCAACCCTTGGTACTCGACAGCCTGATGGACGCCATCAAGCCGGCAAGCCAGCGTACCGACCTGCTGCCGGTGTATGCCTTCAATGGCGAAGGGTTGTGGCTGACGGGTGCCACGGGCAACAAGAAAGTCGGCGATACCAAGCGGTTGTCACGCTGGCAGGATTTGTTGAAAAAAATGCAGGCCGAAGGGTTCCCGGCCGAGCCGGTTTACTGAAGGAGCACAGATGTCACTGTTCAAACAATTGCTGTTGGCCATTTGCCTGTTCCTGGTGGTCGCCTTCAGTGGCAGTTTCATGGTCAGCCTGGAAAGCTCGCGCAGCCAGTATGTCAACCAGCTGCGCTCGCATGCCCAGGATGCGGCAACTGCGCTGGCGCTGTCGCTGACGCCGAACATCGATGACCCGGCGATGGTCGAGCTGATGGTCAGTTCGATCTTCGACAGTGGTTACTATTCGAGCATCAAGGTCGTCGACCTGGGCTCCAATGCCGTGCTGGTAGAACGCCACGCCGAGCCTGACCCGGGTGGCGTGCCACGCTGGTTCGTGCAGTTGATCGGCCTGGAAGCAGCCGGTGGCGATGCCATTGTCAGTCGCGGCTGGCAGCAGGCCGCGCGCGTCGAAGTGATCAGCCACCCGATGTTTGCCATTGCCAAACTCTGGCAAAGCGCGCTGGGCAGCCTGGGCTGGTTGCTGGTGTGTGGCGCTGCCAGTGCCGTGCTCGGCGCCTTGCTGTTACGCCGCCAGTTGCGGCCGCTGGACTACATGGTCGAGCAATCCCACGCCATTGCCCGCCGCGAATTCCTCAGTCTGCCAGAACTGCCGCGCACGCCGGAGCTGCGCCGTGTGGTGCAGGCGATGAACCAGATGGTGGAGAAACTCAAGGCCCTGTTTACCGAGCAGGCCGAGCGCAGTGAACGGTTGCGTGCCGAGTCCTATCAGGACAGCCTCACTGGCCTGTCGAACCGGCGTTACTTCGAGATGCAGCTGAACACCCGGGTCAGCAACCTGGAAGAGGCGCGCGCGGGCTATCTTCTGCTGCTGCGGGTGCAGGGTCTGGCGGGTTTGAACGCACGTCTTGGCGGCCAGCGCACCGACCAGTTGCTGCAGGCGGTAGGTGAGCAGTTGCGCCGCACCTGTGCCAGCTTTCCGGAAACCAACGACCTGATTTCCCGCAGCCGCGGTGGCGAGTTCGCTGTGCTGGCGCCGGGCATGGTGCATGAAGAGGCGGTAAACCTTGCCCAGGCACTGGAGGCCACGCTGCAGAGCCTGCATGAGACCGGCGCCAGTGATATCGACCCGGTAGCCTGCATCGGCCTCGCGCCCTTCAGCCCCGGCGATGCGCCGCAGGCGTTGCTCAAGCTGGCTGACGAGGCCCTGGCCCGCGCCGAGAACCAGCCGACGCCAGGCTGGGTGTGCCTTGAGCAAGGTGTCGCCGCAGTTGCTGCAGACAGCCAGCATGCCTGGCACGAGCGGCTGGACCAGGCCTTCAACAACGGGCACTTCGAGTTGTTCTTCCAGCCCGTGGTGGATTGCGACAATGCGCAACGGGTACTGCACCATAAGGTGATTTCGCGCTTGCAGGATGGCCAGGGCGTGGCCTTGCCGGCCGGTCGCTTCCTGCCCTGGCTGGAGCGTTTCGGCTGGATGCCGCGGCTGGACGTGCTGGTGCTGGAAAAGGTGCTGGCCCACCTGCGCGGGCATGACCAAGTGCTGGCGCTGAACTTGTCGGCTGCCACCCTTGCCGACCCCAAGGCCCTGCAGCGAGTCTTCGAACTGCTGGGTCAGAACGCGGCACTGGGGCCCCGCCTGGTTTTCGAAATTGGCGAAGAGCAGTTGCCTGAACAGGCTGCTCTGGAGCAACTGACCCGGCGCCTGCACGCCCTTGGCTTCGGCTTGGCGCTGCAACGCTTTGGCGGGCGCTTCAGCATGATCGGCAACCTGGCGCACCTGGGGCTGGCGTACCTGAAGATTGACGGTAGCTACATCCGCAACATCGATCACGAGCAGCACAAACGGCTGTTCATCGAGGCCATCCAGCGCGCGGCTCACAGCATCGACTTGCCGCTGATTGCCGAACGGGTCGAGACGGAAGGCGAGCGGCGAGTGTTGAAGGAGATGGGTGTGGGCGGGATACAGGGGCAGTTGGTAGGCGAGCCCGCGCCCTGGCGCTGAGTTGTCGTACTGGCAGTTCCGGCCCTATCGCCGGCAAGCCAGCTCCCACAGATACTGCACAGCCTTTGAAGTCGGTGGAGTGCCTGTGGGCGCTGGCTTGCCGGCGATAGGGCCAGAGGAGCCACCAGAAAGCAGTGGCCAAGCTGATTACCGCTCGCGCAGCGCTTCCGAACGCGCCTTCATGATCGGCTTGAGCAAGTAGCTCATGATGGTCTTCTTGCCGGTCATGATGTCCACCGTCGCCACCATCCCCGGGATGATCAGCAGCGGCTTCTCGTCAGTCCCCAGGTGGCTGCGATCGGTGCGCAGTTTGATCAGGTAATACGTGGTCTTCTTGTCCTCATCGGTGATGGTGTCTGCGCCGATCTGCTCCAGCTTGGCCTTGAGCCCACCGTAGATGGTGTAGTCATACGCCGTGAACTTCACCGTCGCTTCCTGGCCAGGGTGCAGGAAGGCGATGTCCTTGGGCAGGATCTTCGCCTCGATGACCAGCGTGTCGTCCAGCGGCACCACCTCGATGATATCGCTGCCAGGCTGGATCACCCCGCCAATGGTGTTGACCAGCATCTGCTTGACGATACCGCGCACCGGCGAAGTGACCAAGGTACGGTGCACCCGGTCGTCCAGCGCCTTGCTGGTGGCGGTGGCCTTGTTCAGCTCGGTGCGCGCCTCGTTCAGCTGGGTCAGCGCCTCGCTGCGGAATTTGCCACGGGTTTCTTCGATCTTGCTTTGCACCTCACGAATGGCCGCCTCGGCACGCGGGATAGCCAGCGCGGTGGAGTCCAGCTGGCCGCGGTTTTCCACTTCGGCACGACGCAGGCGCAGTACTTCTACCTGCGAGATCGCACCTGTGGCCACCAGCGGCTCCGACATGCCGATTTCCTTGCGCAGCAATTCGAGGCTGTTTGCGTACTGCGAGCGTTTGGAGCTGTACTCGCGCAGTTCCTGCTGGCGCTGCACCAACTGTTGCTGCAGGCCGCCAATCTCGTCTTGCAGTTGCTGACGACGGCTCAGGTACAGCGACTCTTCGTTCGCGGCCTGGCTTGGTGCAGCTTTGCGCAGCTCTTCGTCGATTTTCAGCGGGCTGTCCTGCACCTCGGCACTCAGGCGCTCGACCCGCAAGGCCATGGCCAGGCGGTCGGCCTCGGTTTCACCGACGTTGGAGGCAAAGCGGGTTTCATCCAGGCGCAACAGCGGCTGGCCGACTTCGACAATCTGCCCCTCCTTGGCGAATATTTCGGCGACGATGCCGCCCTCCAGGTTCTGGATCTTCTGCACCTTGGAAGACGGAATGGCCTTGCCTTCACCTCGCGTGACTTCGTCGATGCGGGCGACGCTGGCCCACACGATCAGGAACACGAAGAACAGGATCACGCCCCAGATGGTCAGCCGTACTACCCGCGGCGCATCCTCGATCAGGGCTTTGTTGACCTCGGGCAACGGTTGCCCGCCCAACGAGTCGCTGCCTTTGAAATAGCGCCGCAGGCCGCTCTTGAACTGCCCCATATCCAGCTTATGCAACACTGATCTGCCCCTTCTTCAGCGCATCCATGACCGCGGCTTTCGGGCCATCGGCGACAATCTGCCCGCGATCGATCACGATCAGCCGGTCCACCAGCGACAGCAGCGAGGCACGGTGCGTGACCAGCAGCACTGTCTTGCCTTCCACCACCGCCTGCAGGCGCTGCTTGAGGCGTTCTTCACCGGTGTTGTCCATGGCGCTGGTCGGTTCGTCCAGCAGCAGAATCTGCGGGTTGAGCAGCAGCGCTCGGCCCAGGGCGACGTTCTGGCGCTGGCCGCCGGACAGGTTTTGCCCACGCTCGCCCACTTGCAGCTCGTATCCGTCCGGGTGCAGCCTGGCAAACTCGTGCACGCCGGCCAGTTCGGCAGCCTGCAGGATAAGCTCGTCTTCGATGTAGCGGGCGCCGCTGACCAGGTTGTCGCGCAGGGTGCCGGCCAGCAGCTGGATGTCCTGCGGCACGTAGCCGATGTTGTGGCGCAGCTCGCTGACGTCGATCTGGCGGATATCCACGCCATCCACCAGCAACGAGCCACCATCGGCTTCGTACAGGCCGACGATGAGCTTGGCCAGGGAGCTCTTGCCCGAGCCACTTCGGCCAATGATGCCGACCTTTTCGCCGGGGCGTATGGTCAGGTTGATGTTTTTCAGGGCCAGGTTCTGCTGGTTGGGGTAGGTGAAGTCGACCCCGCGAAACTCGACGCTGCCCTGCAGCACTCTGCGGCTGAGTGGGCGCTCTTCGAAGTTGCGCTCTTGGGGCAGCTCCATCATGTGGTCGGTGGAGACCATGGTCACCTTGGCCTGCTGGTAGCGGGCAAGCAGGCCGTTGAGCGACCCGAGCGGGCCGAGCGCGCGGCCGCTGAGCATGTAGCAGGCCACCAGGCCGCCCATGCTCAGGTTGCCGTCGATGATCAGGTACACGCCGACGCAGATCATCGCCACACCTGCCAGTTGCTGGATCAGCAAGGTGATGTTCATCGCCAGGCTCGACAGCACCTTCACGCGCAGTTCCAGCCGGCTGAGGGTGCCGAGGGTCTGCTCCCACATGTACTGGCGTTCGCTTTCGGCGTTGTTGACCTTTACCGCATCCAGGCCGGCCAGGGTTTCGATCAGGCTGGACTGGCGCTCCGAGGCCAGGGCCATGGTCCGCTCCATGGTCGCCATCAGCGGCCGTTGCAAGGCGTAGCCGATTCCCAGAGCCAGCGGGAAGGCGATGATCGGGATCCATACCAGGTGCCCGCCAATGATGGCGATGACGACCAGGATCAGGATGGTGAAGGGCAGGTCGATCAGGCTGGTCAGGGTCAGCGAGGCAAGGAAGTCGCGCAGGCCCTGGAACTCGTGAATATTCTGGGCAAAACTGCCGACCCTTGCCGGCCGGTACTTCATCGACATGCCGACGATGCGTTCGAACAGTGTCGCCGAAATGATCAGGTCGGTCTTCTTGCCGGCCAGGTCCAGGCAAAGCCCGCGCAGGCCCTTGAGGATCAGGTCGAAGATGTAGGCGCCGGCAATACCGATGGCCAGCACCCAAAGCGTCGAGGTGGCCTGGTTGGGTACCACGCGGTCATACACGTTCATCACGAACAGCGGCGCGGCCAGGGCGATCAGGTTGATTACCAGGCTGGCGGCGATGGCATCGATATACAGCCATTTGCTGCGCAGCAAGGTGTCGCGGAACCACGACTTTGTCCGCGGGATGAGATTGCCGTGGTTGACGTCGAACTTGTGTTGCGGCTGGGCGAAGAACACCCGGCCGCTGTAGTCGCTTTGCAGCGCTTCGCGGCTGACGTGCACTTCGCCGCCGTCGCTCTCGCTGAGCAGCAGGCGCGCGGTGTCATCGTTTTCCCAGCCCAGCAGGACGGCGCTGCGGCCTTCTTTGAGCAGCAGCATGGCCGGCATGGCGATTTTCGGGATCTGCTCCAGCTTGCGTTGCAGCAACCGCCCCTGCAGCCCGGCCCGGGCGGCGGCGCGGGGCAGCAGCTCGGGGCTCAGGCGCTGGGCAGGCAGCGGCAAGCCGGTGGTCAGCATGACCCGGCTGGCAGGTTTCTGGTGCAGGACACACAGGCTCAGCAGACTATCCAGCAGGGGGTCGTCATGCTGACTGCGTGGATCGTGGCTGAGTTGGACTCGACTGACTTCGGATTCCACGCGGCGCTCTCTTCATCCTTGTGGGTGGGTGGGGTGGGTGTGCCGCCGTACAGGCTGGCGGGCTCACCCTGGCTCTCTATGGTCTGTACCAGGCTGTGGGGCTGGGGACGCTGGCGTCCTCACGCCGGGGCAGGCCAATGGTCGCCTTGAATCGGTGTTGAGTAAACAATTCTACGTGGTTCATTTCTACCAGACGTGACTGGGTCATGGATGTTTCATTTTTGATCCGGTAGGCGACCTGCTGGAAATCAGTTTGCAGCATAGCGTTCCTGATGCGAGTGGCAGCGAGGGGGTCACTGTCCAGCTTAGTCATTGTCATTAAACAGGCGCTGCTTTATTGGCGTAACGCTGTAAGTATTTAGTCAAAATTTATCTATAAAAAGCCGATCTCCAGGGACTCTGTGTTCAATAATTGCCGCCCGGATTCTGCAATGGAGTGACGGTAATGGCGGTCCCCACACTCACGTCTTTGATTTACAACATTTTCCCTGTCATTTGACAGCGTGAGGGCAGGTGTCTTTTGGTGATTTTGGCGGCCACGGACCATAGCGCTGCCTGGCCTGCAGGCCGCTATGTGGTTGGCTTCCCGGCAAGGTTTGTGCTTGTGTATCGCCTGTGGGGCAGGTGGCGGAATCTTTGACGCCTCAGACTTTGACAGACCCGATCGAAGGCGGGCCCCGAGGCGTGTTTCACGATCGCCGAAGGGGCTGAAACGGCACCTGAACCGCCAACGTTATCCGCTTTAAATGAAGCACGGCATTTGCCCCCCGGAAACGGTTGGCTAAGGTTCGAATATCAATGTGACATTACATTGCCGATTGTTTAGGATGGCCTGTATAAGGTCAATAGTTTGGCAGTTAAGTAATTCCAAATAGTTATAGACGGAATATTGGCGTCAAAAACGCCAGATGATCAATGACATAGTTCCGCCTGAAGTGGCTTAGAAGTGCCGCTCTGGCAGGGAAGTACCCACAGGGTCACACGGAGAGTCCAATGAGCAGCGTTGTAGCCATCGTCAAAAGTATTGTCGGCCAGGTTATTGCGGTATCCCCAGAAGGCATCCGCCGTGTGCTCATCGAGGGTGACCGTCTGTTGTCCGGTGAGGAGGTCCTCACTGGCCCTGGTGGCGCAGTAACTTTGGAACTGGCTGATGGCCGTCTGCTTGACCTTGGCCGTGACACCCAGTGGAGTGCCGATGCTCCCGACAGCAGCACCGACCTGAGCCAGGCCACCGCACAGGCTGCGCCGTCGGTTGAAGAGCTGCAGCAGGCGATCGCTGCGGGTGTCGACCCTACTACCGAGCTTGAAGCTACTGCGGCCGGCCCGTCGGCAGCAGGCGGTGGTGGCGCGCTGGGCGGCGGCCACAGCTTCGTGATGCTTGAAGAAACCGCAGGCAGGGTCGATCCGACTGTTGGCTTCCCGACTGACGGGCTGGGCTTCGCTGCGGTATTGGACAGTGAAGAGGTTGGCCTGCTGGACACCAATGGCAACAACCGGGTGACTACGCCGACCACAGATACCAACGTTGCTACTGACCTGATTCTTGGCGCCACGCCTTCTATCAGTGAAGCGGGTGGCGTAATCGTCTATACCGCCACGGTTGGCCAGGCACCGACCACCAGCCTGGTAATCACGCTGTCAAACGGTGCCGTCATCGTCATTCCGGCCGGGCAGACCAGCGGTAGCATCAACGTCGTGGTGCCGGCGAACGATACGCCCTATATCGATGGCGGCCAGATTTCGGCGACCGTGACAGGTGCCACCGGTGGCGGTGGGTTGACTGTAACGCTGCCGCAAACGCCTGCGGTTACCCAGGTCACCGATACCATCGACAGCACCACCGCGACCCTGACCGCCTCGCCAAGCGTGACCGAAGGCGGCGTGATCACCTATACCGTGACCCTGAGCAACCCTGCTCAGACGCCGGTGACCGTGAACCTGTCCAATGGCCAGACCATCACTGTTGAAGCGGGCAAGACCCAGGGCAGCGTTGATTTCCAGACCCCGGCTAATGACGTCTACAACAACGGTTCCACCGTCAGCGTCACCATCGATAGCGCCACTGGCGGCAACTTCGAGCAGCTGACCCCGAACCCGACCCCTGCTCAAACCACGATCAATGATTCGGTCGATAACACCACTGCGACCCTGACCGCTTCGCCGAGTGTGACCGAAGGCGGCGTGATCACCTACACCGTGACCCTGAGCAACCCTGCTCAGACGCCGGTGACCGTGACTCTGTCCAACGGCCAGACCATCACTGTTGAAGCGGGCAAGACCCAAGGCAGTGTCGACTTCCAGACCCCGGCTAATGACGTCTACAACAACGGTTCCACCGTCAGCGTCACCATCGAGAACGCCACCGGCGGCAACTTCGAGCAGCTGACCCCGAACCCGACCCCTGCTCAAACCACGATCAATGATTCGGTCGATAACACCACTGCGACCCTGACCGCTTCGCCGAGTGTGACCGAAGGCGGCGTGATCACCTACACCGTGACCCTGAGCAACCCTGCTCAGACGCCGGTGACCGTGACCCTGTCCAACGGCCAGACCATCACTGTTGAAGCGGGCAAGACCCAAGGCAGTGTCGACTTCCAGACCCCGGCTAATGACGTCTACAACAACGGTTCCACCGTCAGCG
>NZ_JABMCW010000013.1:0-41577 GCF_013179705.1 Pseudomonas sp. CM25
ACAGTGCATTTCTTAACCCCTGCACTGTACCTGTGGGAGCTGGCTTGCCGGTGATGGGCCGCGCAGCGGCCCCAATAATGTTAAAACATGTGTTTAGTACGACAGGCGCTATGACTCTGATTCTTGGTATCGACCCCGGCTCACGCATCACCGGTTATGGCGTGGTACGCCAGACTGCCCGTGGTTGCGAGTACGTGGCGTCGGGCTGTATCCGCACCGGCAGCGGCGAGCTGCACGAGCGGCTGCAGATCGTTTTTCGTGGCGTCAGTGAAGTCATTGCCCAGCACGGCCCGGTGACCATGGGCATCGAGCGGGTGTTCATGGCTCGCAATGCCGACTCGGCGCTCAAGCTTGGCCAGGCCCGTGGCGCAGCCATTGTTGCCGCCGCCGAGGCGGGCCTGGAAATCGCCGAATACAGCGCCACCCAGGTCAAGCAGGCCGTGGCCGGCACCGGCGGGGCCAACAAGGATCAGGTAATGATGATGGTCATGCACCTGCTGAAGCTGACGCAAAAGCCTCAGATCGACGCCTCCGACGCCCTGGCCATCGCATTGTGCCATGCCCATACGCGCTCCAGCCTGGTGCCGCACGGGCTGGCCACGGCGCGCCGGCGTGGCGGGCGCTTGCGTCTGTAAACGCTTCATGCGCAGATACACAATTTATCCGGGTGATGCGTTTGCCCGCTGCTTTTGCTGATAGGGTTGAGCGGTCTTTGACCGGCTCCCCGTGAGGAAGGACTGGAACGTGATTGGACGTTTGCGCGGCACCCTGGCGGAAAAACAGCCACCGCACCTGATTATCGACGTAAACGGCGTCGGCTATGAGCTGGAAGTGCCGATGACCACCCTGTACCGCTTGCCCAAGGTTGGCGAGCCGGTAACCGTGCATACCCACCAAGTGGTGCGCGAGGATGCCCACCTGCTTTATGGCTTTGCCGAGAAGCGCGAGCGTGAGCTGTTCCGCGAGCTCATCCGCCTCAACGGCGTGGGGCCGAAGCTGGCCCTGGCGCTGATGTCCGGGCTGGAAGTGGACGAGCTGGTGCGCTGCGTGCAGGCCCAGGACACCTCGGTGCTGGTGCGCGTACCCGGCGTCGGCAAGAAAACCGCCGAACGCCTGCTGGTCGAGCTCAAGGATCGCTTCAAGGCCTGGGAAACCTCCCCGGCCATGTTCACCCTGGTGTCCGACGGGCCGTTGCCGGTCGCCAGCGAGTCCAGCGCCGAGGCGGATGCCGTCAGTGCCCTGGTCTCGCTGGGCTACAAGCCCCAGGAAGCCAGCAAGGCAATCGCCGCGATCAAGGACAAGGCCGGCCTGGGCAGTGAAGAGCTGATCCGCCGCAGCCTGAAAGGGATGATTACCAAGTGATCGAAGCCGACCGCCTGATCGCCGCCAGTGGCCGCGACCGTGAAGAAGTCCAGGACCGTGCGATACGCCCGCTGCGGCTGGACGAATACATCGGCCAGCCAGTGGTGCGCGAGCAGATGGCGCTGTTCATCCAGGCCGCCCGCGGTCGCAGCGAGTCGCTCGATCACACGCTGATCTTCGGCCCGCCCGGTCTGGGCAAGACCACCCTGGCCAACATCATCGCCCACGAAATGGGCGTGTCGGTCAAAAGCACCTCCGGGCCGATCCTCGAGCGCCCGGGCGACCTGGCGGCCATGCTGACCAACCTCGAACCGCACGATGTGCTGTTCATCGACGAAATCCACCGGTTGTCGCCGGTCGTCGAAGAGGTGTTGTACCCGGCCATGGAAGACTTCCAGCTCGACATCATGATCGGCGAAGGGCCGGCGGCCCGGTCGATCAAGCTTGACCTGCCACCATTCACTTTGGTCGGGGCCACCACCCGGGCCGGCATGCTGACCAACCCGCTGCGCGACCGTTTCGGGATCGTCCAGCGCCTGGAGTTCTACAGCGACAAGGACCTGGCCACCATCGTCAGCCGTTCGGCCAGCATTCTTGGCCTGGTCATCGAAGACCTTGGCGCCTATGAAATCGCCCGACGTGCCCGTGGCACCCCGCGTATCGCCAACCGCCTGCTGCGACGTGTGCGTGACTACGCCGAGGTGCGTGGCAAGGGCGAGATCACCAAGGCGGTGGCCGACATGGCGCTCAACCTGCTGGACGTCGACGAGCGCGGCTTCGACCATTCCGACCGGCGCCTGCTGCTGACCATGATCGAGAAGTTCGACGGCGGCCCGGTAGGCGTGGACAACCTGGCTGCGGCCATCAGCGAAGAGCGCCACACCATCGAGGACGTGCTCGAGCCCTACCTCATCCAGCAAGGCTATATCATGCGCACGCCCCGGGGCCGAGTGGTCACCCGGCACGCCTACCTGCACTTTGGCCTGAATATTCCCGGGCGCCTGGGGGAGGGTGGTGATTTTTCCCAGCCAGGCGATGAATGACAGATCAAAACCGACTTTTCGTGGTCCTACCGCTGGCATGCCGAGGGTGCGCTGGCAATAAGACATTAATGAAGAAAAAACAGTTGCCACAGCGGATTGGCAAGCCGAGGAGTAAGCACTAGAGTATGCGCGCGCAAAATGGCCTGGAACCGTTCGCACACCGTTGTCGCGTCTATTACGAAGATACCGATGCCGGTGGCGTGGTGTATTACGTCAACTACCTGAAATTCATGGAGCGCGCGCGCACCGAACGCCTGCGGCAGCTGGGGTTTTCCCAGTCGCAACTGGCCGACGACAACCTGTTGTTCGTGGTCCACTCCAGCGAGGCGCGCTACCACGCGCCGGCGCGGCTGGACGACGAATTGCGGGTGACGGCGCAAGTACTTGAACTCAATCGCGCCAGCCTGCGTTTCGTGCAGCAGGTCTGGCGGGAAAAGGATGAAACGCTGCTCTGCGAAGGGCAGTTCCTGGTGGCCGCGGTGCGCGCCGACACTTTCAAACCCCGAGCCATACCCCCCCAGCTGCGCCACGCCTTTGCGGCGGACGGCTCGGGTAATCAATCGAATGCAGGAGAATAAGCGTGGAAGCTAACGTCGTCGACCATACCTCCATGTGGAGTCTGGTCAGCAATGCCAGCGTGGTGGTACAGCTGGTAATGCTGATTCTGGTGGCCGCCTCGGTCACTTCATGGATCATGATCTTCCAGCGCAGCACCATGCTGCGCGCCGGTCGTCGTGCGCTGGATGCCTTCGAGGAGCGCTTCTGGTCGGGTATCGACCTGTCCAAGCTGTACCGCCAGGCAGGCAGCAACCCAGACCCGGATTCCGGCGTGGAGCAGGTCTTCCGTGCCGGTTTCAAGGAGTTTTCGCGCCTGCGTCAGCAGCCGGGCGTCGACCCTGACGCGGTCATGGAAGGCGTTGGCCGTGCCATGCGCGTAGCCATCTCGCGCGAGGAAGAAAAACTCGAGCAGAGCCTGCCGTTCCTGGCCACTGTCGGTTCCACCAGCCCGTACATCGGCCTGTTCGGTACCGTGTGGGGCATCATGAACTCCTTCCGCGGCCTGGCCAGCGCCCAGCAGGCCACCCTGGCCACTGTTGCCCCGGGTATCGCCGAAGCGCTGATTGCCACCGCCATCGGCCTGTTCGCGGCAATCCCGGCCGTCATCGCCTACAACCGGTTTGCCGCGCGCAGCGAAGTGCTGATCGGTCGTTACTACACCTTCGCCGACGAGTTCCAGGCGATCCTGCACCGTAAAGTGCACACCAGCGAAGAGTAATCAGGTAGAAGCCCATGGCCCGAGTTCGCCACAAACGCAAGCCCGTCGCCGAGATGAACGTGGTGCCCTACATCGACGTGATGCTGGTGCTGCTGGTCATCTTCATGGTGACTGCGCCCATGCTCAACCAGGGCGTGAAGGTCGACCTGCCCAAGGTTTCCAGTGAAGCCTTGCCGCAGGACAACAACGTCCAGATCCTCACCATCTCGATCAAGGCCGACAAGACCTACTACTGGAACCTCGGCAGCGAAGTCGACACCGACAAGCAGATGGACAAGGCCATGACCTTGCCCGACATGACCAACGCAGTGACCAAGATCATTGCTGCCGGCCGTGACCAGGGCAAGCAGACCCAGGTCTTCATTCGTGGCGACAAGGCTGTCGACTACGGCGCCGTGATGGGCGCCATGGGCGGGTTGCAGAAGGCCGGTGTCGGTAACGTTGGCCTGATTACCGAGGCGCCCTGATGCAACAGCGAGAGCCATCCGCCTCGGAAAGCTACTTCTGGCCCAGTGTCTGGGCCATCGGCCTGCATGTGCTGGTGTTCGCCATGCTGTTCGTCAGTTTTGCCATGACCCCTGAACTGCCGCCGTCCAAGCCGATTGTTCAAGCTACCCTGTACCAGCTCAAGTCCAAGAGCCAGGCGACTACCCAGACCAATCAGAAGATTGCCGGGGAAGCGAAGAAAACCGCTTCGCGCCAGACCGAAGTCGAGCAGCTGGAACAGAAAAAGGTTGAGCAGGAGGCCGTGAAGGCCGCGGAACAAAAGAAGGCCGACGCAGCTCAAAAGGCCGAAGAGGCTCGAGAAGCCGCCGAAGCGAAAAAAGCCGAGGACGCCGCCAAGGCCGCCGACGCCGCCAAGGCTGCAGAGGCCAAGAAAACCGCCGAAGCCAAGAAGGCCGACGAAGCGAAGAAAGCCGCCGAGAAACAGCAGGCCGACATCGCCAAGAAGAAGGCCGAGGACGAAGCCAAGAAGCAAGCCGAAGAAGAGGCCAAGAAATCGGCCGCTGAAGAGGCGAAGAAGCAAGCTGCCGAGGATGCCAAGAAAAAGGCAGCCGAAGAGGCCAAGAAAAAAGCAGCCGAGGACGCCAAGAAAAAAGCGGCGGCCGAGGATGCGAAGAAGAAGGCAGCTGAAGAGGCCAAGAAGAAGGCCGCTGCAGATGCCCAGAAGAAGAAGGCACAGGAAGCGGCTCGCAAGGCGGCAGAAGACAAGAAAGCCCAGGCCCTGGCCGAGCTGTTGTCCGACACCACCGAGCGCCAGCAGGCCCTGGCCGACGAGCAGGGTGACCAGGTGGCCGGCGACTTCGACGACTTGATCCGTATGCGCGCGGCCGAGGGTTGGGCGCGTCCGCCTTCCGCGCGCAAGGGCATGACGGTGACCCTGCAGGTCAGCATGTTGCCGGACGGCACCATCACCAGTGTCAGCGTGTCCCGTTCCAGTGGGGACGGCCCGTATGACAGTTCGGCGGTGGCTGCGGTGAAGAACATTGGTCGTCTGACCGAGATGCAGGGTATGAAGCCGAGCGATTTCAACCGTTATCGCTCGTTCAAGATGACATTTACACCTGAGGATCTAGCGTTGTGATTAAACGTCTGAGAGGACTGCTGGTCATGCTCTGCTGCGTGGCAGGCATGGCGGTGGCAGAGGAAAAGAACATCCTGGTCACCAGCGGCAGCGACCGGGCCACACCCATTGCGGTAGTGCCGTTCGGCCTGCAGGGCGGCAGCGTGCTGCCCGAGGACATGGCTGACATCATCAGCAACGACCTGCGCAATTCCGGCTATTACTCGCCGATCCCGAAGCAGAACATGATCAGCCAGCCGTCGCAGGCCAGCGAAGTCATCTTCCGTGACTGGAAAGCGCTGGGTGCCCAGTACGTGATGGTCGGCAGCATCGTGCCGTCGGGCGGTCGCCTGCAGGTGCAGTACGCGCTGTTCAACGTCGCCACCGAGCAGCAAGTGCTGACCGGCAGCGTGGCCGGCAGCACCGACCAGTTGCGCGACATGGCGCACTACATTGCCGATCAGTCGTTCGAGAAGCTCACCGGCATCAAGGGTGCGTTCTCCACCCGTATGCTGTACGTGACGGCCGAGCGTTTTTCCACCAACAACACCCGCTACACCCTGCAGCGTTCGGACTACGACGGTGCGCGTGCGGTGACCCTGCTGCAGTCGCGTGAGCCGATCCTGTCGCCGCGCTTTGCGCCGGATGGCAAGCGTATCGCCTATGTTTCGTTCGAGCAGAAGCGCCCGCGCATCTTCGTGCAGAACATCGATACCGGCCGCCGCGAGCAGGTGACCAACTTCGAAGGCCTGAACGGCGCGCCAGCCTGGTCGCCAGACGGTTCGCGCCTGGCGTTCGTGCTGTCCAAGGACGGCAACCCGGACATCTACGTGATGAACGTGGCGTCGCGCCAGATCAGCCGTGTTACTGCAGGCCCGGGTATCAATACCGAGCCGTTCTGGGGCAAGGATGGCAACACCCTGTACTTCACCTCCGACCGTGGCGGCAAGCCGCAAATCTACAAGCAGTCGGTTAGCGGTGGCGGTGCAGAACGTGTCACCTTCGTTGGTAACTACAACGCCAACCCGAAACTTTCCGCAGATGAGAAGACCTTGGTGATGATCCATCGCCAACAGGGTTTCACCAACTTCAAAGTCGCGGCACAAGACTTGCAACGTGGAAGTGTAAAGATTCTCTCGGAAACAAGTCTTGACGAGTCTCCCACTGTTGCGCCAAACGGCACCATGCTAATCTACGCCACCCGCCAGCAGGGCCGGGGAGTCTTGATGCTCGTGTCGCTTAATGGCCGCGTGAGGCTCCCACTTCCTACCGCTCAAGGCGAAGTCAGAGAACCGTCCTGGTCCCCTTACCTGAACTGATTGCGGCGTAATACGTTTTGCTTAACACACTGGGGTTTCATTAGGAGTTTCACGATGGAAATGCTGAAGTTTGGTAAATTCGCTGCGCTGGCTCTGGCCATGGCTGTAGCTGTAGGTTGCTCCTCGAAGGGCGGCGACAACGCTGGTGAAGGCGCTGCTGTCGATCCGAACGCTGGCTACGGTGCAAACACCGGCGCCGTTGACGGTTCCCTGAGCGAAGAAGCCGCCCTGCGCGCAATCACCACCTTCTACTTCGAATACGACAGCTCGGACCTGAAGCCAGAAGCCATGCGCGCTCTGGACGTTCACGCCAAGGACCTGAAGTCCAACGGCAACCGTGTTGTTCTGGAAGGCAACACCGACGAGCGCGGCACCCGCGAGTACAACATGGCTCTGGGTGAGCGTCGTGCCAAGGCCGTTCAGCGCTACCTGGTTCTGCAGGGCGTTTCCCCTGCTCAGCTGGAACTGGTCTCCTACGGTGAAGAGCGTCCTGTTGCCACTGGCAACGACGAGCAATCCTGGGCTCAGAACCGCCGCGTAGAACTGCGTAAGTAAGTTCTTATGCGTATGTGCCGCCGTGTAGTAACCGTCCTCGCACTCAGCCTGCCGCTTGCGGCCTGGGCTGAGATCCCTGTAGTAGATGACAACGCTGGCAGTTATCCGCCTGCGGGTTATGGCACGAGCGGCGCCTATGCCGGGGCAGGGGCTTCGGCCCCTGCCTCTGCACAGGGCCAGCTGTTCATGCAGCTGCAACAGATGCAGGACCAGCTTTCCCGCCAGCAAGGCATCATCGAAGAGCTGCAAAACGATGTGTCGCGCATGAAGCAGGAAAACCTGGAGCGATACCAGGACCTGGACCGTCGCATCAACAGTGGCGCCGCACCTGCCGCGACCCCTGACAATTCCTCCGGTGGTGGTGCTTCCAATGCCGCCCCGGGTGCAGCAGCCGGTGCTGCTGCGCAACAACCGGCCGCCAGTAGCGAGCCCGGTGATCCGGCGAAAGAAAAGCTCTACTACGATGCTGCTTTCGACCTGATCAAGCAGAAGGACTTCGACAAGGCCAGCCAGGCGTTCAACGCCTTCCTGCGCAAGTACCCCAACAGCCAGTACGCCGGCAATGCCCAGTACTGGTTGGGTGAGGTGAACCTGGCCAAGGGTGATCTGCCAGGGGCCAGCCAGGCGTTTGCCCAGGTCAGCCAGAAGTACCCGAAGCACAGCAAGGTGCCAGATTCGCTGTACAAGCTGGCCGACGTCGAGCGCCGCATGGGCCACACCGACAAGGTCAAGGGCATCCTCCAGCAGGTCATCACCCAGTACCCCGGCACCTCTGCCGCGCAACTGGCGCAACGCGACCTGCAAAAGCTCTAAGTTGTACTGTTGGTAAGAAACCCGCGCTTGTCGCGGGTTTTTTCGTTAGAATCAGTGCCCTTTTTTCGTAAACACGCTGTTGCGGATAACGCTTTGTCGAGTCCGCGGCAGTGCCTGAGGAGGCGGGCAGCCTGTTTAGCTGTCACGCCCGAGGCGATCATGCAAGACACATTACGCATCACCGAAGTCTTTTACTCGTTGCAGGGTGAAACGCGAACGGCCGGGCTGCCCACGGTATTCGTGCGCCTCACCGGTTGCCCCCTGCGCTGCCAGTACTGCGACAGTGCCTACGCGTTCAGCGGCGGCACCATTCGTACCCTCGATTCGATCCTTGAGCAGGTTGCCGGCTTCAAGCCGCGCTACGTATGCGTCACCGGTGGCGAGCCCTTGGCACAGCCCAACGCCTTGCCGTTGCTGCAGCGCCTGTGTGACGCCGGCTATGAGGTGTCGCTGGAAACCAGCGGTGCCCTGGATATATCCGGTACCGATACCCGCGTCAGCCGCGTAGTCGACCTGAAAACCCCGGGCTCCGAAGAGTCGCACCGTAACCTTTACCAGAACATCGAACACCTGACCCGTAACGATCAGGTCAAGTTCGTCATCTGTTCCCGTGAGGACTACGACTGGGCGGTATCCAAGCTGATCCAGTACAACCTGGCCGAGCGTGCCGGCGAGGTGCTGTTCTCGCCTAGCCACCACCAGGTCAACGCCAGTCACCTGGCAGACTGGATCGTTGCCGACAACCTGCCCGTACGCTTCCAGCTGCAGTTGCACAAGCTGCTGTGGAACGACGAACCCGGACGTTGATTGAGGAGCAAGAACATGACTGAGAAGCGCGCAGTAATCCTGTTGTCCGGTGGCCTGGATTCGGCCACGGTGGTCGCCATGGCCAAGGCCGAAGGCTACAGCTGCTACACCATGAGTTTCGACTACGGCCAGCGCCACCGCGCCGAGCTGAATGCTGCTGCCCGCGTTGCTCGCGACCAGGGTGTGGTCGAGCACAAGGTCATTGGCCTGAACCTGGACGGCATTGGCGGCTCAGCGTTGACCGACAGCAGCATCGACGTGCCGGAAACCCTGGGCGAAGGCATCCCGGTCACCTACGTGCCGGCGCGTAACACCGTGTTCCTGTCGCTGGCCCTGGGCTGGGCAGAAGTGCTGGAAGCGCGCGACATCTTTATCGGGGTAAATGCCGTGGATTACTCCGGTTACCCCGATTGCCGGCCCGAGTTTGTCGAAGCGTTCGAGCGCATGGCCAACCTGGCAACCAAGGCGGGTGTAGAGGGGCAGGGCTTCCGTATCCAGGCGCCGCTGCAGAACCTGAGCAAGGCGCAGATTGTGCAGGCCGGCATGGCGCGTGGCGTGGACTACAGCCTGACTGTCTCCTGCTACCAGGCCGATGATGATGGCCGCGCCTGTGGCAAGTGCGACAGCTGCCGCCTGCGCGCTGACGGCTTCAAGGCCGCCGGGGTAGAGGACCCGACGCGCTATTTTTGAAAAAAATTCTGATGGTGTATTGATTTTTCGTTAGAAATCAGTATTATACGCGCCATCAAATGGGTCGTTAGCTCAGTTGGTAGAGCAGTTGGCTTTTAACCAATTGGTCGTAGGTTCGAATCCTACACGACCCACCATACGCAGTACGTCAAAGCCCGCTACCAGAAATGGTCGCGGGCTTTTTCCTTTTCCTTTTTCTGTAATGCCCTCATCGCCGGCAAGCCAGCTCCCACAGGATGCATCCAGGCCAAGCCCCACGCTGTACCTGTGGGAGCTGGCTTGCCGGCGAATGGGGCGCAAAGCGCCCCCGCTTATTCAGCCCACTCCGGGTCGCCAGTAAACACCACTGTCAGCCAACGGTCCGGCCCTTCACCGCCCACCGCATCACCAATCTCGTTCCGCCAGGCATCCCACTCATCGATGGTTTTCGCGCCCATGGCCTTTGGCACGATGAAATACAGCTCGATTTCCCGCGACCGCCCGACCTTGGCCACGTAGGCACGGTAGGACTGCAGTCCGTGGCGGGCCACGAAGTCCTTGGCGACCTCATCCACGTGCAGTCTCAAGTCGCCTGGGGTGACCAGGAATATTTCCGACAGCGCCTGGCGCACCACCGACATCGGCAACGGCACGATCACCAGGCACACCAGCGCCAGCACTGCCGGGTCGATGTACGGTGACACCCATTCCAGCGACGTCCCCTGCACCGCGTAGCCAAAGCAGAAGGCGATCAACAGCGCTGCGGTGATGCTGGCCGACATCACCCAGCCCTTGACGTCCATGCGCACGAAGTCCGACTGCAGCTTGCGGTTGGCGCGGGCCTCCACAACGGCGATGGTCACGCAGGCGATCACGGTCAGCACCGCGTAGACCATGGCAATGCCGAATTCAAGATGACGGCCGCCTTGCAACAGGCTGCCGACGGCGTTGATCAGCGCGTAGATGGCCACCCCACTGAGCAGTATGCCGTTGAGTGCCAGCACCATCGGCTCCAGGTGCCAGAAGCCCATGGTGAAGCGCTCGCGCAGCTTGCGCGACATCTGCACGCTGGTGGTGTGCGAGGTGATCAGTTTGACGACCACCAGTGACAACCCGCTCATGCTCGCGTCGACCAGTGAGTAGACACCGTCGAACACAATCGAGAAAGAGCCGGAGGCGATGCCGAAGCCGATGCCGATGGTGGCGATGAACAGCGTGACGGCGATCGAGGTGCGTAGCAGGCCCTGTTCGCTGGTGATGTCGAAGAAGGTGGATCTGTTTTGGGTTTGCATAAATTGTGCTCGGTTGAATCCATGGTGCGGTATTGCCGGTCAGGGCCCCTTCGCGGGTAAACCCGCTCCTACAGGTCCGTGCAAGACCCTGTGGGAGCGGGTTTACCCGCGAAGAGGCCCCCACAGACTAGACGCGGAATTGCTCCATCAGCGCCTGCTGCTGGTTGGCCAGGCGGTTCAGGTCCTGGCTGATTTGTGCCGATTCGTCGGCCTGGCCAGCCAGCGCTTCGGTGACATCGCGAATGCCGGCCACGTTGCGGTTCACTTCCTCGGCCACCGCGCTCTGCTCTTCAGCTGCCGAGGCAATCTGCAGGTTCATGTCGCTGATCACCGCCACCGCCTCGCCAATGCGTTGCAGCGCCGGCAACGCCTGCTCCATGCGCGCGACACTGTCCTGGGCCTGGCGCTGGCCTTCATGCATGGCCCCCACCACATCCTGGGTACCTTGCTGCAAGCCTTCGATGACCTGGCGGATCTCTTCCACCGAGACCTGGGTGCGCTGGGCCAGTCCACGCACCTCATCGGCGACCACGGCAAAGCCACGCCCGGCTTCGCCTGCGCGGGCCGCTTCGATGGCGGCATTCAGCGCCAGCAGGTTGGTTTGCTCGGCGATGGTGCGGATCACCTCCAGTACTGTGCCGATCTGCCCGCTGCGGCCTTCCAGCGCACGCGCTTCGTCCATGGCGGTGTTCATGCCGGCGGCCAGGCGGTCGATGCCCTGGCGAGTGCTGTCGATCAGTTGCAGGCCTTCCTGGCTGGCCTGGTCGGCGGCGCGTGCAGCCTGGGCTGCCTGCGAGGCGTTGTGGGCGACGTCCAGGGCGGTGGCGCTCATTTCGTTGGCCGCCGTGGCTACCTGCTCGATTTCACGATGCTGCTGCTGCATGCCATTGCTGGTCTGGCTGGCGATGGCGGCCGACTGGTCAGCGGTGTTGCGGGCTTCCTGCAGCGAGCCTTTGACCTGCGCGATGACCGGCTGCAGTTTGTCGAGAAAGCGGTTGAACCAGCCCGTGAGCTGGCCCAGTTCGTCCTGGCGGGCGTAGTCCAGGCGGCGGGTGAGGTCGCCTTCGCCGCTGGCGATGTCCTCCAGGCGCGCGGCCACGGCCAGGATCGGCCGGGTAACGCCACGTGCCGTCAGCCATACCAGCAGCAAACCGACCACGGCAGCGCCCAGGCCGGTCAGCAGGCCGGTGAGGTTGGCACTGTGGTTGTGCGCATCCAGGCGCTGGTTAAGGGCCACAGCCGGTGCCTGCAGCACGCTTTCGGGCAGCTCGAGCAACACCTGCCACGGGGTGGCGTCAGGGATCGGCGTGAACGGGTGCGCTACACGCAGCATCCCGTCGGCTACTGCCGGGTCCATGCGCTTGCCGAGCGTGCTGTCGTCACGGCTGTTGCCAGCCAGCAGACCGGCTGCGCTGGCAATACTCACCTGCCCCTGGCCGTCGAACAGCTCGCGGCGGCCATCAAGGCTCAGCTGCTGCAGGTTGGCCAGGCCGATGTCCAGGCCGACCACGCCGACCACCTTGCCGTGCTCCAGCAGGGGCAGGGCGATGCTGGTCATCAGTACCTGGCGGCCGTTGACCTCGTCGAGGTAGGGTTCGAGCATGCAGGTTCTGGCGGTATCTTGCGGGCAAGTCAGCCAGCGGTTTCTCGCCGCGCCATTGGTACCAATGCTGGCGTCGCCGAGCATCGCTTCCGGCATGGCTTCAAGCTCCAGGGTGCCGGGCTTGGGCTGTGACCAGTACAGCGAAAAGCGCCCGCTTTCATTGCTGCCCAGGGCCTCCTGGCCGAGGTGCTGACGGTCCTGCTGGTCCAGCGCATCGGGCTGGAACACCAGGTACAGGCCGATTACATCCGGGTTGCCGGCCAGGCTGGCGCGGGCCTGGCGCGTCAGCTCGGCGCGCAGATCGCTGCCGCCACGCGCCTTGAGTACCTGCACCAGGCGGGCAAAGCCATTGCCGTACTGGTAGGCGTCCATGAAGTAGCGCTGGATACGCAGCGCCTGGGTTTCGGCATGAGCCTGCAGGCGCTGGCGCGCGCTGCTGTCGAGCATGGCGGTGTTGGCCTGGTTGACCAGAGCAGCGCTGCGTCGCGCCTGGGTCAGGGACGTGGCCACCAGCAGGGCGACAATGGCCAGCAGGCACAGGCCGGCGAGCAGGGTGATCTTCCACTGGATGGAGAGGCGGCGCAGCGACATGAGGGCTTTCCTTTTCGATCAACGGCAACGCCCGCGATCAGGCGCGGGCGTTGTTGGCGGCGTGGGTCATTCGGCGACGTAGTTGGGTGGCGCCGCGCGGAAGGCCTTGGTCAGCCAGGCCAGGTAAGCCAGCCCGACCAGTGCCCAGATGCCGCCAAACATCAGCGAGTTCGCGTTCAGGTCCAGCCATAGCGACACAATGATGCAGAAGCCGATGGTGGGCAGTACCAGGTACTTCAACTGGTTGGCCAGGCCGCGGCGCTTGCCTTCGCGCAGGTAGCAGTGGTTGATCACCGACAGGTTGACGAAGCTGAATGCCACCAGCGCGCCGAAGTTGATGATCGACGTGGCGGTGACCAGATCGAAGAAGATCGCCGACAGCGAAATCAGGCCCACCACGGCAATGTTGAGCACCGGCGTCTTGTAGCGCGAGTGCAGGCGGGCGAACAGGCTGGCCGGGATCACGTTGTCACGGCCCATCACGTACAGCAGGCGCGACACGCTGGTTTGCGAGGCCAGGCCCGAGGCAATGGTGTTGATCACGGTGCAGGCAATGAAAATCGACTGGAACAGCTTGCCGCCAACGTACAAGGCAATTTCCGGCAGTGCTGCTTCCTGGTCGTGGAAGCGTGCCATGGTCGGGAAGTAGGCCTGGATGAAGTACGACACGGTGATGAACACCACGCCGCCGATCAGGGCGGTGAGGAAGATCGCCCGCGGGATGGTCTTGGCCGGGTCGCGGGTTTCTTCGGACAGGCAGGTGACCGCGTCGAAGCCCAGGAACGAGAAGCACAGGATGGTCGCTCCGGCAGCCAGGGCGCTCAGGTGGGTCTGGTTGTCTGCAAATGGCAGCAGGCTCCAGGTGGTGCCCAGCCCTTCACCGTGGCCCAGGCCGCGCACGCACAGGTAGATGAATACGGCGATGATCGCTACCTGTACGCCGACGAACAGCAGGTTGAAGTGGGCTACCAGGTTTACGCTGCGCATGTTGATCAGGCTGATCAGGGTGACGAAACCCACGACCCATATCCACTCCGGCACTTCCGGGAACATCGCCGAGAGGTACAGCTTGGCCAGCAGCGCATTGACCATTGGCAGCAGCAGGTAGTCCAGCAGCGACGACCAGCCGACCAGGAAGCCCACGTGGGGGTTGATTGCGCGTTGGGTGTAGGTGTACGCCGAGCCCGATTGCGGGAAGCGTTTTACCAGCGTGCCGTAGCTCACCGCAGTGAACAGGATCCCGGCCAGCGCCAGGATGTAGGCGCTGGGCACGTGGCCGGCGGTAATCCCGCTGACGATGCCGAAGGTGTCGAACACGGTCATCGGGGTCAGGTAGGCCAGACCGATGATGATGACGTGCCAGAGGCGCAGCGTTTTACGCAATTGGCCGTTGCCGGAAGCGCTGTGGTCAGGCTGCATGCTGGCATGGCTCCTGCTGCGGGGCGTGAACGGCGGGCACGGGGGATTGCGCATGCGGCAAGGGCGAGCGGGTGGGCTCCATGTTGTTCACCTTTTATGTTGGAGCGGCGGGAGGCGCGGGGGGGAGCGCGCTAAGTGGTGAAAATAAAAAACGATGGGTAGGTTGGTGTCAAGTTAAACATGACAAGATGTTACTGAATTGAAATATTTATCGTTTTAAACCGGTATTTGTTCGGTTTTTGCGCGTTTTTTTGCGGTTTTGATCAATTGGTGTGTTCGTAAAAATTAACGAAGTCAGCTGAGCTTTTACTCATCTGTCAGACGCATCCGAATTGTCGGTTTTTCGCCCCGGGCCCGCGCCCGGCCCCGGCGGGGGTGATACTCTTCGCTCTCTGCGTGGCCTTGGCCGCCCTCGAAGCCCCTACGGACAGCAATCGGTTCTATTCATGAAGAAATCAGTTCGCATCCTCTCCGGCCTGGCTGTTGCCATTGCCGTCGCAACCACCGCTGGCGCCTGGTATACCGGCAAGCAGCTGCCGGCAGAGCTGGACAACGCCGTGGCTCGCAGCAACGCCGAACTCAAGAAGGCGCTGGTAAGTACCGGCGGCAGCATGAGCATCGAGCGGGTGTCGCTGGAGCAGCATTTCTTCAGCAGTACTGCCCGCTACCGGCTCAAGGCCCGCGACATCAACGTGGGTGAAGGCGAGGTTGTCAACTTCGACGTGGGCGTTACTGACCAGATCGAGCACGGCCCGTTCCCCTGGTCGCGGGTCAAGTCGCTGAAGCTGATGCCGGTACTGGCGGTCAGCAACAGCACGCTGGAGAAGGACGACACGACCGCGCCGTGGTTCGCCGCTGCGGGTGACAAGGCGCCGGTCAGTGCCCAGACCAGCCTGGGCTACGGTGGCGATGTGGTAAGCCAGGTCCAGCTGGCACCGGTCAAGCTCGACGAAGCGGATGGCAACAGTATCGACTTCTCGGGCATGCAGATGGAAGTCAGTGGTGACCGGGAGGGCAAAGCCTCGAAGTTTCATGGCCATGCGGACCGCTTCGTGATGAAGCTGGTGCGCGATGACCAGCCGCCTGCCACCTTCGAGCTCAATGGCCTGAAGGTCGGGGGTAACCTGGCCGCCACGCAGCACGACGCCATCTACGTGGGCAACGTCGATCTGCTGCTGGCTGAAGCCAAGGTCACCTTAGGGCCCAGGCAGCAGGTGCTGCTGATCAAGGGCTTTGAGCAGAACGCCCTGCAGGCCCTGGACGGCCCGGATACCGTAGGTGGACATGTCGAATACAAGGTGGGCGATATCACCTGGGATGGTCGTGCGGTGGGCAAGGCCCAGATGGCGGTGAGCATCGCCTCGGTCAACGCCCCGGCGCTGCAAGCGTTGTCGAAGTGGTACCAGGCGCACCTGCCGGAATTCGAGGCCGCCGCTGCCGCCGGCCAGTCGGTGCCGCAAATCCGGATGGACGAGGCCGAGAAGGCCAGGTTCCAGGGTGACTTGCACACGTTGCTGGCTGCCAAGCCCAAGGTGGCCGTAGAGAACCTGTCGTTCAGGACCGCCAATGGCGAAAGCCGCTTCGACCTGTCGATGAACTTCGCTGCCCCGACCAGCTTCGACTTGCCGCCCGACCAGTTGAGCAAGCAGTTGATCACCGAGGTGAAAGGCAAGCTGTCGCTGTCCAAGCCGATGATGGGCGACCTGGCGACCTTGCAGGCGCTGCTGGATGGCCAGACCGATGCCCAGGCGATCGCTGCGCAATCCAGCCAGGCTGGGGAGATGGTCGGCATGATGGCGCTGCAGAGCGGCATGGCCACCGTGCAGGGCAACGATGTGGTCAGCAGCCTGCACTATGCCGACGGCATGGTCGATTTCAATGGCCGCAAGATGACCGTGGAAGAGTTTGCCATGCTCATGGCCGCGCACCTGGCGGCGCTGTCGCCGCAGGGTTGATCGATTCTCCTGTCCCGGCCCCTTCGCGGGCGCGCCCGCTCCCACAGGGTCTGCACAACTCCTGTGGGAGCGGGTGGGGCCGCGAAGAGGCCCGCACAGGCAACACAAAAACCCCTTTAGTAATCGCTGGATTATCTGTAGCCTTCGGCCTCCGATAATAATCCGCGCCCGCAGAGGGCCGTGGCGGCTTGTATGCCGTCCGGCACCCTTAGCCGATCTGCCAGGGCCGGGTGATACACTCGATTTGACGCGCACGCGCGCCTGCAGGTCCAGCGATCATGACCCAGATTTCAGAACGCCTGTTGGTTCAGGCCCACCTCGACGCCAAGCAGCCCAACCCGCTGACAGCCGAGCAGGAGGCCGAATACCGTGCGGCCATCGCTGCCGAGCTCAAGGCCCAGAACGCCGTGCTGGTTGCCCATTACTACTGCGACCCGGTCATCCAGGCGCTTGCCGAAGAAACCGGCGGCTGCGTGTCCGACTCGCTGGAAATGGCCCGCTTCGGAAAGAACCACGCTGCCGACACGGTGATTGTTGCCGGTGTGCGCTTCATGGGCGAGACAGCCAAGATCCTCACCCCGGAAAAACGCGTGCTGATGCCGACCCTGGAGGCCACCTGCTCGCTCGACCTCGGCTGCCCGGTGGAAGAGTTTTCGGCCTTCTGCGACCAGCACCCGGAACGTACCGTGGTGGTCTACGCCAACACGTCCGCTGCGGTCAAAGCCCGTGCTGACTGGGTAGTGACTTCAAGCTGCGCGCTGGAAATCGTCGAAAGCCTGATGGACAACGGCGAGACCATCATCTGGGGGCCGGACCAGCACCTGGGCCGCTATATCCAGAAGCAGACCGGCGCCGACATGCTGCTGTGGGACGGTGCCTGCATCGTTCACGAAGAGTTCAAGTCGCGCCAACTGGCCGACATGAAGGCGCTGTACCCGGACGCGGCCATTCTGGTGCACCCGGAGTCGCCAGAGTCGGTGATCGACCTGGCCGACGCGGTGGGCTCTACCAGCCAGCTGATCAAGGCGGCGCAAACCCTGCCGAACAAGACCTTCATCGTCGCCACCGACCGTGGCATCTTCTACAAGATGCAGCAGCTGTGCCCGGACAAGGAGTTCGTCGAAGCGCCTACCGCCGGTAACGGCGCGGCATGTCGCAGCTGCGCGCACTGCCCGTGGATGGCGATGAACACCCTGGAGCGGGTGCTGCATTGCCTGCGCAATGGTGGCGATGAAATCTTCGTCGACCCGGCGCTGGTGCCCAAGGCCATCAAGCCGCTGAACCGGATGCTGGACTTTACCCAGGCGGCGCGGCTGAAACTGTCCGGTAACGCCTGAGATTGCTGGGGCCGCTTTGCGGCCCTTTCGCGACACAAGGCCGCTCCTACAGGCGAATGCGATCCCGTGCAGGAGCGGCCTTGTGTCGCGAAAGGGGCGCAAAGCGCCCCCAAAATCCTCAGCGCCCCATCATTTCCCGAACCATGCGCTGCTGCTCCATGATCTCGCGCTGACGCTGGTCAATCTGCGAGGCCAGCGGGAAGTTCCCGCCCGCCCGGCGCTTGGCATAATCGAGCTGCTGGATCGCCTGGTCAAAGTCCCCGACCAGAGTGAAATACTCGGCCCGCGCCCGGTGCAAACCGATGGTGTTGCCCGACAAGCCCCGTACTTCGGCCATGTCGTACCACACGTCCGGGTCATCCGGCCGGCTCTTGACCAGGTCGTTCAGCACCTTCTCCGCTTCGGCCGGCTTGTTCTGCTTCACCAGCAAATCGGCACGCACCTGTTTCAGCGGGTAATTGCCTGGGTACAGCCCCTGCATCCGCTCGGCCCGCTGCTGCGCGTCGGCCAGGCGGTTGTTGGTGATATCCAGGTCGATCTGCGCCAGGTTGTAGGTGATGTCGTTGGGTGCCTTGGCGAGCAGCGGCTTCAGCAGCTCGCGTGCTTCGTTCAACTGGCCGCCCTTGATCTGCGCCAGGGCCAGGCCATAACGCGCGGCGTCGAGCTTGGGGTCCTCGTCCAGCTGGGCGCGGAAGCGCTTGGCGGCCAGCCCCGGTGTGCCCTCGTAGGTCAGCGCCACCCGGGCGCGAATGAGCTGGTAGCGTGCGGTGTCCTCGACGCCGCCTTTGGGCGCCTGGTCGGCGCGGTTGCGGGTGTCGGCGATACGCGATTCGGTAACGGGGTGGGTCAGCAGAAATTCCGGCGGCTTGGCGTCATAGCGATACTGGCGTGCCAGGCGTTCGAACATGGTCGGCATGTTGCGCGGGTCATAGCCGGCCTTTTCCAGGTTCTGGATGCCTATGCGGTCGGCTTCCTGTTCATTCTGCCGCGAGAAGCGCCGTTGTTCCTGAATGGCCGCCGCCTGGGTACCGGCAATCATGCCGATACCTGCATCGCCAGCGCCGCCCGCCGCCAGCACGATGCCTGCCAGCAGCGCCGCCATCATCGGCAATTGCATGCGTTGCTGGGCCTCGACGCCGCGGGCGAAGTGGCGTTGCGACAAGTGCGCCAGTTCGTGGGCCAGCACCGAGGCGTACTCGCCTTCGGTCTGCGCGTTGAGGAACAAACCGCCGTTGACCCCGACAATGCCACCCGGGGCGGCGAAGGCGTTGAGCTCGCGGCTGTCGATGAGGATGAACTCCAGGCGCCGGTCCTGCAGCTGGCTGGTCTCGGCCAGCTTGTACACGCTGGTTTCGACGTAGTCCTTGAGTTGCGGATCGTTCAGCTGGTTGACCTGGCCGCGCAGCAGGCTCAGCCAGGCGCGGCCCAGCTGGTGCTCCTGCTGCGGCGAGACGATCGCGGAACTGGCGTCCCCCAGCGATGGCAGGTCGTCAGCATGGCCGGGAAGGGCCAACAGGCAGGCCAGCGTCAGCAGGGTAGGGCGCAGTAGATTCATGCATGAAGCTCGCGTCGGTCAAAGATACCTACTGTAGCGGGCTCACACGTTGGCGACCAGTGGCGCTATTCTAGCCGGCCCGAACAAACGGCAGCCCGGCAATGCCATTGGAGAGCCCTGCGATGAGTGACACCCCGACCTGCGACGCCGAACTGGACGCCAGCGGGCTGAATTGCCCCTTGCCGTTGCTGAAGGCCAAGATGGAGCTCAACCGCCTGCCCAGCGGCGCAGTGCTGAAGGTGATCGCCACCGACGCCGGGTCCCAGCGTGACTTCCGCACTTTCGCCCGGCTGGCCGGTCATACGCTGCTGCGGGAAACGGCCGAGGCCGGCACCTACACCTACTGGCTGCGCAAGGCCTGAGTCTTACCAAGGATCGTCAATGTTCAAAGTGCTTCGCGACTGGATGCAGCGCTACTTCTCCGATGAGGAGGCAGTGGTGCTGGCGGTCCTGCTGTTCCTGGCCTTTACCGCCGTGCTTACCCTGGGCGGCATGCTTGCGCCGGTGCTGGCGGGCATGGTGCTGGCGTTTCTGATGCAGGGGCTGGTCAACGCCCTGGAGCGCCTGCGCGTACCCACGCGGTTGGCGGTGATGCTGGTGTTCGCCCTGTTCATGGGCGCACTGGCGGTATTCATGCTGGTGCTGGTGCCGCTGCTGTGGCACCAGCTGATCACCCTGTTCAACGAGCTACCGGGCATGCTCGGCAAGTGGCAGTCGCTGCTGTTGCTGTTGCCCGAGCGCTACCCGCACCTGGTGTCGGACGAGCAGGTGCTGCATGCCATCGAGTCGGTGCGCGGTGAAATCGGCAAGTTCGGCCAGTGGGCGCTGACCTTCTCGCTGTCCAGCTTGCCGCTGCTGGTCAACGCCATGATCTACCTGGTGCTGGTGCCGATCCTGGTGTTCTTCTTCCTCAAGGACCGCGAGCTGATCGGGCGTTGGGTCAGCGGCTACCTGCCGCGCCAGCGCGCCCTACTGAACCGGGTGGGCAGCGAGATGAACCGGCAGATTGCCAACTACATCCGTGGCAAGGGCATCGAAATCCTGATTTGCGGCATTGCCACCTACATCGCCTTCATCAGCCTGGGGCTCAACTACGCCGCGCTGCTGGCGTTGCTGGTGGGGTTGTCGGTGGTGGTGCCTTACGTGGGGGCGGTGGTGGTGACCGTGCCGGTGACCTTGATCGCGTTGTTCCAGTGGGGCTGGGGTGACCAGTTCATCTACCTGATGACGGTGTACGCGATCATCCAGGCGCTGGATGGCAACGTGCTGGTACCGCTGCTGTTCTCCGAGGCGGTGAGCCTGCACCCGGTGGCGATCATCTGCGCGGTGCTGCTGTTTGGCGGGCTATGGGGGTTCTGGGGGATTTTCTTTGCCATCCCGCTGGCGACGCTCATCAAGGCGGTGCTGGATGCCTGGCCGCGGCAGGAGCCTAGCGTTTCGCCAATGCTGTGATTGTTGGGGCCGCTTTGCGGCCCTTCGCCGGCAAGCCAGCTCCTACACCGACCTCATCGCATTCAAGCCCTGTGCATTGCCTGTGGGAGCTGGCTTGCCGGCGATGGGCTGCAAGGCAGCCCCATCAATCTCAAGCCTTGTTCAGGGCTTGGGCAGCAGCCAGAACGGCATCCACATGCCCGGGTACTTTCACCCCACGCCACTCCTGGCGCAGCACACCGTCCTTGTCGATCAGGAAGGTGCTGCGGTCAACGCCCATGTATTCCTTGCCATACAGCTTCTTCAGCTTGATCACGTCGAACAGCTGGCACAGCGCCTCGTCCTTGTCGCTGATCAGCTCGAACGGGAAGCCTTGCTTGGCCTTGAAGTTCTCGTGCGACTTGATGCCGTCGCGCGAAACGCCGAACACCACGGTGTTGGCTGCGGCAAAGGCATCATGCTGGTCGCGGAAACCCTGGCCTTCGGTGGTGCAGCCCGGGGTGCTGTCCTTCGGGTAGAAGTACAGCACGACTTGCTGGCCCTTGAGTTCGGCCAGGCTGACGGCCTGCCCGCTGGTGGCCTGGGCCTGGAAGTCGGCAACGGGTTGGTCGAGTGCTACAGCCATGGTCGGTTTCCTTACATCGGGTTCTGTGGGCGCCATGGCTCGATCAGCGCATCGAGGTTCAAGGCATCGGCAAAGTCCAGGAACTGGTCACGCAGCCAGCTGATCTGGGTGCCGGCCGGCAGGATCACGGTGAACTGGGCATTGAGCATGCTGCTGCCGGTTTGCGGCGCCAGGTAGGTGTCGCAGGTCATGGCTTCGAGCTCGACGCGGTGGTCGAGGAAGAACTGGCACAGCTCGTTGATGATGTCCGGGCGATAGGCAGCGCTGACGTAGGCCACGTAAGGCAGGGCCTGGGGGCGCACCTCCTGGTCGGCGCTGCGCACCACGTCAAGGGTCAGGCCATGTTTTTTGCCCAGGCTCGGCAGCGACGCCTCAAGGCGGGCCAGGGCGTCCCAGCTGCCGCCAACCTGCAGCACCAGGGCGCTGGTCTCGCCGTGGCGGCTCAGGCGCGAGGTGACCACCGCGCAGCGGTTTTCGAAGGCAGCGCGGCTGAGGACGTTGGCCAGCTCCATGGGGTTGGGGCCCAGGGCACTGATGACAAGAAATTGTTCGCGGACGGTGGGGGTGGACATGCAGCATTCCTAAAGCGATGAGCGGTCGGCACAGGACGGGCGAAAGCCTCCTGTCGGCAGGGCCCGGGGCTCGCATGCGAGGTCGTGGACGCTGGCGGGGAGCAAGGTCGACGGCCCGGCGGGCCGCGCTGCACCGATCAAAGGGGCAAGGGTAGCGAAATAAGCCGCCGAGGGGAATGCTCCGCCCGCCTGCTTCGCTTGTGCAAGGCCGATGCCCCCAGTACCATTACCGCTCTCTTTTTCCGGCAGGAGCAGTTACATGATTGCGGGCAGTATGGTGGCACTGGTCACACCCATGGATGCACAAGGGCGTGTTGACTGGGGCAGCCTCGACAAACTTGTAGACTTCCACCTGGAAAACGGCACCCACGCAATCGTTGCGGTCGGCACCACCGGTGAGTCCGCCACGCTGGATGTCGAAGAACACATCCTGGTCATCAAGCACGTGGTCGAGCGCGTCAAGCGCAGCAAAAAACCGATCCCGGTCATCGCCGGCACGGGTGCCAACTCCACTGCCGAAGCCGTGCACCTGACCCAGAACGCCAAGAATGCCGGCGCCGACGCCTGCCTGCTGGTAGTGCCGTACTACAACAAGCCGACGCAAGAAGGCCTGTACCTGCACTTCAAGCACATCGCCGAAGCTGTCGACATCCCGCAGATCCTCTACAACGTACCCGGCCGCACCTCCTGCGACATGCAGGCCGAGACCGTGATCCGCCTGTCGACCGTGCCCAACATCATCGGTATCAAGGAAGCCACCGGCGACCTGGTCCGTGCCAAGGCCATCCTTGACGGCGTCAGCAAGGACTTCATCGTCATGTCCGGCGACGACCCGACCGCCGTCGAGCTGATTCTGATGGGCGGCAAGGGCAACATCTCCGTTACCGCCAACGTCGCCCCACGCGAAATGGCCGATCTGTGCGAGGCCGCCCTTGCGGGCAATGCCGAGAAGGCCCGCGCAATCAACGAAAAACTCATGCCGCTGCACAAAGACCTGTTCTGCGAAGCCAACCCGATTCCGGTGAAATGGGCGCTCGTCGAGATGGGCCTGATGCAAAAAGGCATTCGCCTGCCACTGACCTGGCTGAGCGAAGGCTGCCACGAAAAAGTCCGTACTGCCTTGCGCCAGTCCGGCGTACTGGTTTAAGAGGAAGTACACCGCATGAAGCGACTGGCTGGTCTTTCCGCCCTTGCCCTGATTATCTCCAGCACCAGTGGGTGTGGCTGGCTGTGGGGCGAGGATGGCTATTTCCGCGACCGCGGCAGCGATTACCTGCAGGCGCACCCCACCGCGCCGATGCAGTTGCCGCCGGACGCCAGCAGCGTCAAGCGGCTTGACCCGCTGCTGCCTATTCCGCGCAACGTCGCCGACGACAGCGCAACCGGCGAGTTCGAAGTGCCGCGCCCGCAGCCGCTGACCGGCGGCGCCCCGGTGACCGACTACAGCCTGCAGCGCAGCGGCAGCAGCCGTTGGGTGCTGGCCCAGCATTCGCCGGCCGAAGTCTGGCCGGTGGCCCGCCAGTTCTTCGAGGACAACGGCTTCCGCATTGCTGAAGAGCGCCCGCAGACCGGTGAATTCAACACCACCTGGCAGCGCTTCGATGAGCTGTCGGCATCGCTCGGCCAGCGCCTGGCCAGCACCGCCAGCAGCGCTGACAGCGAAGTGCGCGTACGTGTGCGCATGGAGCCTGGCGTGCAGCGCAACACCTCCGAGGTGTATGTGGTCAGCGTCGAGCGCCCGGCCGGCAGCACTGCCGAGCCTGCGTTCCCGTCCACTTCCGCCAACACCGGCGCCGATGCGCTGCTGGTCGACGAAATGCTTGCCAGCATGAACCGCAGCGCCGAGAAGGGCGGTTCGGTGTCGCTGCTGGCCGCGCGCGATTTCGACGCGCCAAGCCGCGTCAGCCTCAGCGAAGACGGCAGTGGCAACCCGGTGCTTTACCTTGGTGCCGACCTGGACCGCGCCTGGTCCGGCGTGGGCCGTGCCCTGGAGCAGGGGGGCGAGTGGCGTGTCGAGGACATCAACCGCAGCCTGGGCCTGTACTACATCAACCTGTCCGAAAAGCCTGACGACAAGCAGAACCAGCCGGGCTTCTTCAGCCGCCTGTTCGGCAGCGAGGCGACCAAGGAAGAGCGTGAAGCCCGCGCCGAGCGCTACCAGGTGCGCCTGAGCAAGGTGGGTGAGAGCGTGCAGGTCACGGTCGAGAAAAACATCAACACCGTGGCTCCGGCCGATGTCGCCCGCCGCGTGCTGAGCGCCATCCAGGACCACCTGGGCTAAGTGCGCTTCGCGGTACTCGGAAGCGGCAGCCAAGGGAACGGCACCCTGATCGCCAGTGGTGACACGTTCATCCTGGTGGATTGCGGCTTTTCCCTGCGCGAGACCGAGCGGCGCCTGGCGCTGCTCGGGGTGTCGCCGGCGCAGCTCAGCGCAGTCGTGGTCACTCACGAGCATGCCGACCACGTGCATGGCGTGGGTTTGCTGTCACGGCGCTACAATGTACCGGTCTACCTCAGCCAAGGGACCTTGCGCGGCATGCGCAAGCCGGTGGAGGTGGCCGGTTTTCTCGCTTGTGGCGAAACCCTGCGCATCGGCAGCCTGGAAGTCACCGCCGCGCGGGTCGAGCACGACGCCTTTGAACCGTTGCAGTACGTAATCGGCGACGGCCAGCGGCGCTTCGGCATGCTCACCGACCTGGGCTCGTACGACACGCTGTTGCTGGAGCGTTACCAGGGCCTGGATGCGTTGCTGATCGAGGCCAACCACTGTCGCGACCTGCTGGCACGCGGTCACTACCCGGCCTTCCTGAAGCGGCGGGTAGGTGGCATGCAAGGGCATTTGAACAATCACCAGGCCGCGCGCCTGGTGCACGAGTTGGGCTGGAGCAACCTGCAACACCTGGTGCTGGCCCACCTCAGCAGCAAGAACAACCTGCCACACTTGGCCCGCCAGTGCTTCGTCGACACCCTTGGGTGCGACCCGGACTGGCTCCAGGTGGCGAATCAGGAACACGGGCTCGACTGGCGCGAAATCGCCTAGCCCAACACCTCAAGCAAGCGGAGCCCAATCATGGAAAAACGCGACGAACTCTACCGCGGCAAGGCCAAATCGGTTTACAAGACCGATGACGCCGACCGCTTGATCCTGCTGTTCCGTAACGACACTTCGGCGTTCGACGGCAAGCGCATCGAACAGCTCGACCGCAAAGGCACGGTGAACAACAAGTTCAACGCCTTCATCATGCAAAAGCTCGAAGAAGCCGGCGTGCCGACCCAGTTCGACAAGCTGCTGGGCGACAACGAGTGCCTGGTGAAGAAGCTGGACATGATCCCGGTCGAGTGCGTGGTGCGCAACTACGCCGCCGGCAGCCTGGTCAAGCGTCTGGGCGTGGAGGAGGGCATCAAGCTGGAGCCGTCCACCTTCGAGCTGTTCCTGAAGAACGACGAGAAGGGCGACCCCTTCATCAACGAATCCCACGTTGTCGCGTTCGGCTGGGGCACCGCCGAGCAGCTGGTGGAAATGAAAAAGCTGTCGCTGAAGGTCAACGAAGTGCTGACCAAGCTGTTCGATGACGCCGGCCTGCTGCTGGTCGACTTCAAGCTGGAGTTCGGTGTGTTCCACGGCCAGATCGTGCTGGGCGACGAGTTCAGCCCCGACGGCTGCCGCCTGTGGGACAAGGAAACCCGCAAGAAGATGGACAAGGACCGCTTCCGCCAGGGCCTGGGCGACGTGATCGAAGCCTACGAAGAAGTTGCCAAGCGCCTGGGCGTGCCGCTGTAAGCGACGCGTTCACGCAAGCGCCTGATACCACGCGACTTTTTTTAAAAAAAGGTTTGCGTTTCAAAAGAACGCTGGTATGATGCGCGGCATTGGAGAGATGCCGGAGTGGTCGAACGGGACGGATTCGAAATCCGTTGTACTGGCAACAGTACCTAGGGTTCAAATCCCTATCTCTCCGCCATACAAGATCAAGCCCCTGGGAGCGAAAGCTTTCAGGGGCTTTTTCGTTGTGCGTGTCGCCAAATAGCTGGCGGTCATCAGCCCCAATTTTGCGCGGTCCGAGCCTAAGAGGAAGCGGGGAGCTTCTTGAGCGGTCTGACGGTGAGCTCTACACCCAAGGCAAGCATGAGTTTCTGAATAGTAGTGAAACGGGTTTTATCGCCGCCCTTCAGGGTTTTATAGAGAGATTCCCGATTGACGCCTGCGTCTTGCGCAAATTGATTCACACCCTTGGCTTTTGCCAGCATCAGGTAGCGGGTCGAGCCCGTTCGTACGAAGTGTGTCCGATAATCGGCGCACAAACGGGCTTTGGGTCAATGCCAGTCAGTTAAGCAATTGGGGCCGCTTTGCGGCCCATCGCCGGCAAGCCAGGCTCCCACAAATACGGCGCATGGCTTGAGTTCGATGCGGTCTGGGTGGGAGCTGGCTTGTAAGCGTTCCGGCAATACATCTTGCGGTCTATTTTCAGATACGAGCGTGTTTGGGCCATTGATATACATCAGACCCTTCACGACCCAAGTTGGAGTGCGGGAATGTCACACGGTGCCAGTGCTTACGGCAAGTCATGCGCATTCCCGTAGTTTTGAACTCTGCTAGAAACTCCACTCTTCAGCCGGAACTAGCTGGCAAAACGGCCCATCCAGAGTTGCATTGTGATGAGCAACGATGTCCTTAGCTTTCATCACTGGCGTGTCTGAACAGGTATGACCTTCGGTGACAAGTACCGCATTGAAGCCAAAATCACGAGCAGCACGGCAGGTGCTATCGACGCAGTATTGAGTTTTCATGCCGGTGATTACCACACCGGTAGCCCCGCGAGACCGCAAATTGTCCGCAAGATCGGTTAATTCGAATGCGTTGGGCCGCCGCTTTTCGAATACCACCTCGCCACCCAGAAGCTTCAGTTCCTGCGCAACCATCGTCAAGGGACTGTCTGGTGCGATTGGAGATCCAGCGGGCCCGACGTGGCGCGCGAGAAAAATCGGAGCGCCAGCGCTGCGTGCCTTGTCCATCAGGGTGTTCACTGTTTCCAACAACTCTTCACAGCGCCATGGCTTTTCCGGGCCGTGAACAAGCCCGACTTGGATATCGAGTATCAACAGGGCATACATGAGTGCATCTCCTTGCGTTTGTTCCAGCGACACAAGGGCATAAAAAAAGGCCCTGTCCATCGCTGGCGGGCCTTTGAAGTTCGTCTGCTATTGGCTCACGACACCTCGAACGCTCCGCTTTCAGCGGTCGTGGTGGTGATAGTCGAGGTAAGGCAATAGCTAGTCATAGATCGAAACTAGCAATATCGTAGCGAGCTGACAAGCCAGGATCCTAAAGTGAGTGCTTTTGACAGGCGGCGTAGTGTAGGTCTACGGACATGAGGTCTTGTGTAACTCAGGAAGGCACCACTGATGCGGCAGCAGTTGGCCGATTTCACTCGCCCGCTGCGTTGGCAGCCGCATCAGCACGTCCTTGAGATACGCATACGGATCATGCCCATTCATGCGTGCCGACTGGATCAAACTCATGATCGCCGCCACTGACGGCAGGCCCATTTGCCCCGCACATGTTGCTCGACGGTAAACACGCCCGGCGTGTAATCCAGCTTCTCGCTGACGTCTTCGCCGATGCGTTGGAGCTGGCAACCACAGGCGCACTGAGTGTTTTCGGGTTCATGGCGAAATCGATGATCACTGACGCTTCGACTGGCCGTTTAGGTGCGGCTTTTAGTGGGACAAATGCCGGTAGTGAAGTCGCTGCGGGCAGATCTCGATAGAGCGGCATCCATTTGCGGATGACGTTGGCATTGATGCCGTGGCTGATGGCGACACTGGAAATGGATGCGCCAGGTTGCAGGCATTCCTGAACGACTTGGGCTTTGAACGGTTTCGGATAAGAACTTCGTTGGCGCATGGAAATCCTGGCGATAAGGGCGATCGCGTCCGCTTGAAAATACGCGGACACCATCGCCCTTAAAGCTGGAGTTCGGAAGGTGAGTTCGCCGGACGCTTACGACTCGACCAGGCTCTGTACCGCCTCCATTTCATGGATCACAGCCTGCATCACGATAGAGCTGCGGGCGGTCGGTTTGAGTTGCACGGATTGGCGTGCGACGGACAGGGCGCAGAGTACGTACTCTGAGGACTGGACCAGAGTGTCTTGCAGGACCTGGGTGGAATCGAGGGAGTAGGGTGGATCGGGGACTATCTTGCGCATGTGAGCTCCTTGGGTAGTGGAGCCGCCTGGCAACGCTGTCAAACGAATGGAGGCAGCTATACATGGGTTGACAGACCGGTACCCAAGGACCCGGCGCACACGAATATGCCCCACGCACAGCTGCCATTAAGCGCTGCAATGGAAACTTGAGTAATCGGCCTGTCAAAGCCGGTCGCTGATTCCACAACGACAAGCCGAGACTAGAGCGCGTCCGAATCCGTCGCAACAGTTTGAACAGGTTGGCAGTATGTTTGGGAAACGCCCTACAAGGAAGGGGATAATTCTGAGTGCAGGCTGTAGGACGGGCGCTGGTTTGCGGCGTCGAAGGGCAAACGCTACCGAAATCTACTAATAGATAGCGAAAATCGCTAGACTCCGCTATCTATTGCTATAACCCCTGCGGCCTTGCTCAGCGCATCGCCGCCAGCTTGATCCCAAACCCCACCAGGCAAGCCCCCGCCAGCCGCTCGAACATATTGGTGATGCGCGGGTTGGCGCGCATGCGTTCGGCAAGCTTGTGCGTCAGCACCACGGCAATCAGCCCATACACGAAAGTTACCACCGCTACCGTCGCAGCCATGAAGCCGAATGTTACCAGCCCCTGGTGCTTCACCGGGTCGACGAACAGCGGGAAAAACGCCATGTAGAACATGATCGCCTTGGGGTTGAGCAAGGTGATCATCATGGTCTGGCGCAGGTACTGGCCATTGTCCATGCGGCAAGGGTGGGCTGCACCACCGGGTTTGCTCAGCAGCATGCGCAGGCCCAGGTAGGCCAGGTACGCGGCACCCGTCCACTGCACCATATGGAAGGCTGTGGGGTAGGTGGCCAGTAGGGTGGCGACGCCCGCTACCGCCAGCCACAACAGCACCTGGTCACCCACGATTACCCCACAGGTCGCTGCCAGGCCAGCCTTGATACCGCCCTTGCCGGTGGCGGTGATCAGGGCGAAGTTGCCCGGGCCGGGGATGGCCAGAAGAATGATGAAGGCGATGACGAATGCGCCGTAGTCGGTGACGCCGAGCATGGTGAGTTCCTGTGGGCAATACGAAGTCAGTGCCCTGAACTATCGTCGGCAAAGACGCGCTTTACAACCTGTTGTTGCACGATTGCAATGAATCTCTGCTACGCGCGACTTGGATCCAATGCCTGGCTTCTGTATCATCCGGCCGCCATCAGACGATGGCCGAAGATGATTCATTTAAAGGACTTAGTATGAAAAAGCTGTTCAAGGCCACCGTCGCCGTTGCTCTCGTTTCGGGTGTTGCCCTGCTGTCGGGTTGCACTGGCCAGGTCTACAACCAACCGAAGAACTGCACTTACGACTACCTGTTCCACCCTTCGGTTTCCATCTCCAAGATCATCGGTGGCTGCGGCCCGATCGATAAACTGCCTCAGCAGCAGTAATCTTGGCGGTACCCTGATCGCGACGCTTGCGACGTAATCCAAGGCCCCCGGTCATGCAGATGGCCGGGGGCTTTTGTTTGTGGGTCTCTTACCAGCGCAGCGAAACTGTTCCCAGCAAAGTGCGCTCTTCGCCCCAGTAGCAGCGCCCGGCGTTGTTACAGCCTGCCACGTACTCTTTGTCGAACAGGTTGCGGGCATTGACCTCGACCGACCAGTTGTCGTCGATTTCATAGCCGACCTTGGCATCCACCAACGTCACGTCGCCGCTGTCCAGCTTGCCGTATAGGCTTGCCGGGGTGTAGGCGAAAGTACTGTCGAAGTGGCGCACGCCGCCCCCGATCTGCAACCCTTTGAGCAGCCCGTCACGGAAGCGGTAAGTGCTCCACACCGATGCCTGATTACGCGGCACGCCGGTCATTTGGTGGTCTTCGTACAGCGACCCGGCGACGTCCTTGGTAATGCGCGAATCGGTGTAGGTATAGGCAGCGGTGAGGTTCAGGTTTTCGCTCAGGTCGCTGTTCAACTCAAGCTCGACACCCTTGGCTCGGCTGGCACCGATCTGGCGGTAGTCACCCACGGCGGAGTCGAACAACACGTCGTCCTTCTTGCGCAAGTCGTAGACCGACGCGGTAAAGGCGGTGTTCCAGCCTTTGGGCTCATACTTGACGCCCACTTCGTACTGTTCGCTGGTGGTGGGGTCCAGCGGGCCGCTGCGGCTTTCGGTCTGCTGAGTAGGGGCGAAGGCTGTGGAGTAGCTGAAGTACGGCGACAGGCCGTTTTCGAACTGGTACATCACTCCGGTCTGCCAGGTGAACTTGCTGTCCCAGCTGTCCATGTCGGCTTGTGCATTGAGGGTGCCGGCCTTGTTGCGGTACTGGCTGTTGACCCGGTCCAGGCGCCCGCCCAGCAACAATACCCAGTTATCGACCTTGGTTTGCAGCTGGCTGTAGAGCCCGTACATGGTCTGGTCGAGCAGAGCATTCTGAACATGCAAGGGCGTAGTCGGCTTGCCGTTCCAGACCGGGTCGAACACGTTGATGGTGCCGCCGTTGCCAGCGTCCCAGTCCTGGTTGAACGAGGTACGGTCCAGGCTTGCCCCGACAAGGAAGGTGTGGTCGAACGCGCCGCTGGTGAAATGGCCTTCGAACTGGTTGTCCAGCGAGTAGGCGATGGACTTGTTGTAGCGGTCGTAGGCCTGATTGCTCAGGGTGGTGCCGAAGCCTCCATTGTTCAGGCTACCCGGCCACATTTCCTGGCGGTCGATGCGCGACTGCATGTAGCGCGAGTTCTGGCGGAACTGCCAGGTGTCGTTGAAGCGGTGGCTGAACTCGTAGCCCAGGCTCCAGGTTTCCCGTTCGAAGTTGTCCCAGTCCGGGTTGCCGGACAGCTGGTCCTTGTCGATCTTGCCGTTCGGGTTGTGCAGCAGGGTGCCGGCGGCGGGGAAACCCAGCTCCATCAAGGTGCGGTCACGCTGATAGGTCGCCAGCACGGTCAGGCTGTTGAACTCGTCGAAGTTCAGCGTCAGCGAGGGGGCGATGTACATACGATCATCAGGCTGGTGATCGACCTGGGTATCGGACTTGCGGCCCATCATCACCAGGCGGCCGAGCACATTGCCTTCATCGGTCAGCGGGCCTGAAACGTCGACGCCCAACTGGCGGCGGTTGTGCGAGCCATAGCTCAGTTGCACTTCATGACGGGCCTCGGCGGTGGGCCGTTTGCTGACCAGATTGACTACGCCACCGGGGGCGTTTTCGCCATACAGGATCGAGGTCGGGCCGCGAAACACTTCCACCCGCTCCAGGCCGTAGGGTTCGCTGCTGGTGTCGTAGCGGTTGCCTTGCACGCGCAGGCCGTCGCGCAGCAGGCCATAGCCGTAGTCGGTGGCGTTGAAGCCACGGATGAAGAACAGGTCGCCCGCCTGGCCGTCACCGCCGGCAAACGGCGGCGAGAAAATGCCAGGTACATAACCCAGCACTTCGGTCAGCGTTTGCGATTGCTGGTCATCCATGCGCTGGCGGGTAACCACCGAGACCGAGCGCGGGGTGTCGGCCAGCGCGCTGCTGGTCTTGCTGGCCGTGCTGCTGGCCACGGCGCGGTAGCCGGTATCGCTCTGGCCGTTGCTGGCGAGCAGGGTGGCGGCGTTGATCGAGGTGGCGTCCAGTTGCAGCGCCGTGCCATCGGCCAGTGGTTGCAGCACATAACCTGCGCTGCCCTGAGGCACGGCTTGCAAGCCGCTGCCCTGCAGCAGGCGGGCCAGGCCCACGGCGACGCTGTAGCGGCCTTGCAGCCCCTGGCTGGTCTTGCCGGCGGCCAGTTCATTGCTGCCGGCCAGGTAGATGCCGGCCTGGCTGCTGAACTGGTTGAGGGCGCTGGCGAGCGAGCCGGGGGCGATGTTGAAGGTGCTTTCGGCGCTGGCGGCCTGTCCGGCCTGGGCCAGGGTTGCTGGCAACATCAGCGGCGCGGCGGCGCAGAACGAAAGGGGCGCGGCAAGCGCCAGGCGAAGCGCGGGGTGGAAGGGCGTCGGCATGCGGGTCTCGGGAATCGGTAGGGTGAGTTGGGAGGGCTATGCCGGGTTAACCGGATGAGATTGGGAAAAGGGAACCGGCTCGACAGATTTTTTTTGCCTTGCACAACAATCAGGCCAGCGCTGGCTTCCAGGTATCAAACCGGCTCTACAGTCACCCACCACGGCGTCAGCCGCTGCACCCGCACCGGCAACGCCGCCTGCAACAACGCCAGCGCCCGGTCGGTATCATCAAGCGGGAAGGCACCCATGACTGAGAGCTTCGCCACCTGTGGATGCCAGCCCAGGTGCCCGTGGCGATACCGGCCCAAGGTCTGCAGCAGATGCGCCAGCGGCATGTCCTCGGCATTGAGGCGGTGATGAACCCACGACTCGCCAGCACTTTGTGCCGGCCGAGTGCTGCTGATGCCCAGGGCACTGAAGTCCACCTGCCGGCCCGCCTGCACGATGCACTTTTCGCCGCTGCCAGCGGTGCACACCTCCACGGCGCCCGCGTACACATCAAGCCGGGTATTTTCGCCCTGCTGGCAAACCGCGAAGCGCGTCCCCAGCGCCTGCATGCGCCCTTGCGCAGTGTCGACGAAGAACGGGCGACGCGGGTCGTGGGCGGTTTCCACCAGCAGTTCGCCAAATCGCAGTCTCAGCACCCTGCTGAGCGGCGAGTACTGCATGTCCACGGCGCTCTGCGCCCCCAGCCACAACTGGCTGCCATCGGCCAGGCGGGTTTCGCGGATTTCGCCGATGCCGGTGGCCATGTCGGCCCCCCAGCCCGACACCGGCGCGCCTTGCCAGACCCTCCAGCCAAGCAGGCTGCTGGCGCCAAGCACCAGCAAGGACTTGAGCCCCGTGCGTCGGCTGAAGCGGCGGGCATCATGCTCGCGCAATACCCGGCCTGCAGCCGTGCTTTCGGCCTGCAAGGGCGCAAAGCGCTGGCCGACCCGTTGCACATAGTGCCAGGCCGCCTGATGGTCACCATGCTGGTCAAACCAGCGTTGCCACTGTTTACGCAACTGCGGGGGAACGTTTTCGTCCTGCAACTGCACGTACCAGTGCGCCGCTTGTTGCAGGCTGGCGTGGCTCAGCTTTTGCGCCGGCGAATTCATCGCATCACTCCACCAGCATCCCGTCGAGTTCGGCTTCAAGAATGGCGCAGTGCAAAAATGCCTGGGCCAGGTACTTCTTGATCATGCGTTCGCTTACCCCGATATGCGCGGCGATATCGCGGTAGGCAAGCCCGTCGATCTGCGCCAGCAGGAACGCCTGGCGTACCTTGCCGGGCAAGCGCAGCAGCATTGCGTCCACCTCGTGCAGGGTCTCGACGATGATCGCGCGCTGTTCGGGTGAGGGCTGTACGGTCTCGGGTTGCAAGGCCAGCTGCTGCAACCAGGCCTGCTCCAGTTTCTGCCGGCGCCAGTGGTCCACGCACAGGCCGCGGGCGATGGTCGCCAGGTACGAGCGTTCGCCGCGTACGCCGTCAAACTGCCTTGGGCGGTTGAGGATGCGCACGAACGTGTCCTGCACCAGGTCGGCAGCATCGCAGCGACTGCCTAGCCGGCGGTACAGGAAGCCGAGCAACCAGCGCGAATGGCTGTGGTAAAGGGTATGGAGCGAGGTATTCAACTGGGGTATCGAAACCACGGCGGCATCCGGCGCGAGCGCGTAATGGTGCGAATGAGAAATGATCGCGATAGTAGAGGCCGCTGAAAAATACTGCAATCATTGTCGTTGCCGCCGTCGGGATGCCTGGGACAACCTGCCGCGTTGACGCGACGGCACGCAATTTGTTTGTGCTGGCAATTGGGATACAATCGGAAAAACGATTCAGCCCTCGTCGGTCAATTCGACAAAAGGCCGAGTCGTTTTCTGTTCTCTGGCTGCTGAACAATGATCAACAACAAGCCTGCGCTGAAGAACAAGGAATACCTGGGCCAGCCACAGGCCCTCACTCCGTTCTCCTGACTGGAATTGATCAATGTTCAAGAAAGCTGGCAAGACCTTGCTGGGTCTGGCTGTTGCAGCAAGCTTCATGCAAGCGCACGCCGCAGAAACCAAGAAAGTAGACGTGCTGCTGGTCGGCGGCGGCATCATGAGCTCCACCCTGGCCGTGTGGCTGCACGAGCTGGAGCCAAGCTGGTCGATGGAAATGGTCGAGCGCCTGGATGGCGTGGCCGAAGAAAGCTCCAACGGCTGGAATAACGCCGGTACCGGTCACTCTGCGCTGGCCGAGCTGAACTACACCCCGGAAGACAAAGACGGCAACGTCAACATCGCCAAGGCCATCGAAATCAACGAAGCCTTCCAGATTTCCCGCCAGTTCTGGTCGTGGCAAGTACGCCAGGGCGTGCTGAAGAACCCGCACTCGTTCATCAACACCACCCCGCACATGAGCTTCGTCTGGGGCGATGACAACATCAAGTTCCTGAAGAAGCGTTACGACGCGCTGCAGACCAGCCCGCTGTTCCGCCCGATGCAGTACTCCGAGGACCACGCGCAGATCGCCAAGTGGGCCCCGTTGATGATGGAAGGCCGCGACCCGAACCAGAAGCTGGCCGTGACCTGGACGCCGATCGGCACCGACGTCAACTTCGGCGAGATCACCCGCCAGTTCGTTGGCCATCTGCAAACCCAGCAAGGCTTCGACCTGAAGCTGTCCAGCGAAGTGCAGGACATCTCGCGCAACAAGGACGGCTCCTGGCACGTCGAGTACAAGAACCTGAAGGACGGTACCGAGTCGGCCACCGATGCCAAGTTCCTGTTCATCGGTGCCGGTGGTGGCGCGCTGAAGCTGCTGCAGAAGTCGGGCATTCCTGAAGCCAAGGAATACGCAGGCTTCCCGGTGGGCGGCTCGTTCCTGGTGACCGAGAACCCGACCGTGGCCATGCAGCACATGGCCAAGGCCTACGGCATTGCCTCGACCGGTGCGCCGCCCATGTCGGTACCGCACCTGGACACCCGCGTGCTGGACGGCAAGCGCGTGATCCTGTTTGGCCCGTTCGCCACCTTCTCGACCAAGTTCCTGAAGAACGGTTCGTACCTGGACCTGCTGAGCAGCACCACCACCCACAACGTATGGCCGATGACCAAGGTCGGTATCGATCAGTACCCGCTGGTCGAGTACCTCGCTGGCCAGCTGATGCTGTCTGACGATGACCGCTTCGAAGCGCTGCGCACCTACTTCCCGAACGCGAAGAAGGAAGACTGGAAACTGTGGCAGGCTGGTCAGCGCGTGCAGATCATCAAGCGTGATGCCGAGAAGGGCGGCGTGCTGAAGCTGGGCACTGAAGTGGTGGCTTCCCAGGACCGCACCATCGCCGGTCTGCTGGGCGCCTCGCCTGGTGCCTCGACGGCTGCGCCGATCATGCTGAACGTGCTGGAAACCGTGTTCAAGGAGAAGGTCGCTACCCCAGAGTGGCAGGCCAAGATCAAAGAGATCGTGCCAAGCTACGGCACCAAGCTGAACGAGTCGGCGGCAGCCACCCAGAAAGAGTGGAACTACACCGCTGAAATGCTGCAACTGGAGAAGCCACCAGTGATCGACGCCAGCGTCGATTTTGGCGGCGCGGCGAGCAAGCCGGTTGAAAGCAAGCCAGAGAACGACATGGCGCTGTAAGCGACCGCCTTGTTGTGACCGAAAGCCCCGGCAGCGATTCCGGGGCTTTTTGTTTGTACAAAAAACCACTGATCGGAAACCTGGCAGGCGCGCAATAAAAACATATATTGATGCTTAAATTAATCTTGTCAGTCGATCCCCTCAAGGAGGGTGCCGTCATGAACACCAAGATTGCTGCACTTGTGCTGCTCGCCCTGTGCGCCCAGCCGGCATGGAGCCAGAGTTACGCCAGCACCGCTGCCGCCAAACCCGCCGAATCCGCTGCAGTGACCACGCGCATGGCCCTGCGCGACCTGTGGGTCGAGCACATCTTCTGGGTTCGCAACTACGCCGTGGCCAACCAGGCCGGCAACGCCAGGCAGGCTGCAGTGGCCGCCAACGAAGTGGTTAGCGATGCGACAAGAATCGCCAATAGCATTGCCCCGCTTTATGGCCAACCCGCTGCCGACCAGTTACTGAAACTGCTGGCGGGCCACTGGGGCGCAATCAAGCATTACAGCGATGCCACCGTGGGCAAGGACAAAAAGGGCCAGCAAGCGGCGGTTGATGAGCTGACGACCAATGCCAAGGCCATCGCTGCATTCCTGGCCAAGGCGAACCCGAACTTGCCCGAGGCGACCTTGCTGACGCTGCTCAGTGCCCACGGCGGCCACCATGTGGTGCAGATTGACCAGTTGGCGGCCGGCGACTATGCCGGTGAGGCACGCACCTGGGCGATGATGCGCGAACACATCCTGACCCTGTCCGACGCCCTGGCTGCGGCGTTGGTCAAACAGTTCCCGGACAAGTTCTGATGCTCGAAGGCCTGGGCCGTACCCAAAAGGACCTGCTCTACACGTTGCTGCATCAGCCGGCCGGCATGAGCATCGACGACCTGGCGCAGGCCCTGGCCATCACCCGCACAGCAGTGCGACAACACCTGGCCGCGCTGGAGCGTGACGGACTGGTCAAGCGCGGCGCCACTCGACCAACCGGGCGGCGCCCGGAGCAGTTGCACGAACTGACCGAGCATGCCCGCGAGCAGTTTCCCCGCCAGTACCCGCTATTGGCCAACCTGCTGATTGCCGAAGTGGCTGGCCTGATGGGGCAGGAGGCGTTGCTGGCGCTGATGCGTCAGTTGGGGCGCAAGCTGGCGGCGGACCTGGAGCACCAGGTGGTGGATGAGGCGCGCATCGTCGAGCATATGAACAACGCGGGGTATGAGGCGCAGGTGTTCTTCCGTTCGACGGGGGAGCCGCAGATCGTCGCGCACAACTGCGTGTTCCATCACCTGGCCAAGGTGCATCCGGTGGTGTGCGAGCTGGACCTGGCGTTGATCGGCACCTTGGGAGGTGCCGAGGTCAGCCATGAGGAATGCATGCTCAGGGGAGGGCAGGTGTGCCGGTTTGCCCTGATCCATGCAAAACCTGCAAGCTAATGCGGCCCTTGTAGGAGCGGCCTTGTGTCGCGAAAGGGGCGCGTAGCGGCCCCCGGAATTCAGCTTCGCCGCACATATGGCCGGGGCCGCCTTGCGGCCCTTTCGCGACACAAGGCCGCTCCTACATGGGCCGAGTTAGGCTGCCAAGTTACTGTTGGCGCAGGATGCACTCCAGCAACCCGGGAAACCGCTCACCCAGCATCTCGCTACGCAGCGAATTCATGTGCGTAGTCCCCACATTGCGGGTATGCACCAGCCCCGCATCGCGCAATACGCGGAAGTGGTGGGACATGCTCGATTTCGGCCGCCCGCCGTCCAGCTCGCCGCAGCTGGCTTCGGCAACGCCCGCCAGGTGGCGCACGATACCCAGGCGCACCGGGTCGCTCAAGGCATAGAGCAGGCGTTCCAGGGTCAGGTCTTCAGAATTGGGGTGTGGGTAGGCTCGCATGGTCGTCATCATAACGGGGCTATCATTAATTGCCATAGTTCGATTATGATCGAACTATCGTAATCAAATAGCCCGGGAGTTCTGCCCATGTCCGCTTTGTTCGAACCCTACACCCTCAAGGACGTCACCCTGCGCAACCGCATCGCCATTCCGCCCATGTGCCAGTACATGGCCGAGGACGGCATGATCAATGACTGGCACCACGTGCACCTGGCTGGCCTGGCCCGTGGCGGCGCCGGCCTGCTGGTGGTCGAAGCTACCGCCGTGGCGCCGGAAGGCCGTATTACCCCCGGCTGCGCGGGTATCTGGAGCGATGCCCATGCCCAGGCGTTCGTGCCGGTGGTGCAGGCGATCAAGGCCGCCGGTTCCGTGCCGGGCATCCAGATCGCCCACGCCGGGCGCAAGGCCAGCGCCAACCGGCCGTGGGAAGGTGACGACCACATTGCTGCCGATGATGCCCGCGGCTGGGACACCATCGCCCCGTCCGCCATCGCCTTTGGCGCGCACCTGCCGAAAGTGCCGCGTGCAATGACCCTGGACGACATCGCCCGGGTCAAGCAGGACTTCGTCGATGCCGCACGCCGTGCGCGCGATGCCGGCTTCGAGTGGATCGAGCTGCACTTTGCCCACGGCTACCTGGGCCAGAGCTTCTTCTCCGAACACTCCAACAAACGTACCGACGCTTATGGCGGCAACTTCGACAACCGCAGCCGCTTCCTGCTGGAAACCCTGTCGGCGGTGCGTGAGGTGTGGCCGGAGAACCTGCCATTGACCGCGCGTTTCGGTGTGCTGGAATACGACGGCCGCGACGAGCAGACCCTGGAAGAATCGATCGAGCTGGCGCGCCGTTTCAAAGCCGGCGGCCTCGACCTGCTGAGCGTGAGTGTCGGCTTCACCATTCCTGACACCAATATCCCGTGGGGCCCGGCGTTCATGGGGCCGATTGCCGAGCGCGTGCGCCGCGAGGCGAAGCTGCCGGTGACTTCGGCGTGGGGCTTTGGTACGCCGCAGCTGGCGGAGGCCGCGTTGCAGGCCAACCAGCTGGACCTGGTTTCGGTAGGGCGTGCACACCTTGCTGACCCGCACTGGGCCTACTTTGCGGCCAAGGAGCTGGGGGTGGAGAAAGCCTCCTGGACCTTGCCGGCGCCGTATGCGCACTGGCTTGAGCGGTATCGCTGAGGCGCAGAGGGGCTGCTTTGCAGCCCATTCGCGGGTAAACCCGCTCCCACAGGTACAGCACCAGTTCAAAACTGTAATGACCCTGTGGGAGCGGGTTCACCCGCGAATAGGCCGGCACAGGCTAAAACCGGTCCAACCGGTAGGCTGCCATCTCTGTTCCGCTGGCCCGCTCAGCCAACCGCCCCACCCATTCCGCCGTCACCGCCGCCTGCGTCAACCCCAAGTGCTGATGCCCAAACGCCAGCAGCACCCGCCCATCACACACCCGGTCAATCACCGGCAGCGAGTCCGGCAACGAAGGCCGGAATCCCATCCATGGCGTTGCACCGTCAGCACTCAAATCCTCCCGGAACAATCCCTTGCTCAACCGATGCAACTGCCACGCCCGCTGCATGCTCGGCGGCGCTTCCAGCCCGGCGAATTCCACCGTACCGGCTAGTCGCAGCCCGTCAGCCATGGGCGTCATGATGAACTTGCGCTCCAGCGAAGTGACCGCAAACGGCAGACGCTGATGCTCGCCTGGCAACATCAGGTGGTAGCCGCGCTCAGTGTCCAGCGGTATCCGCTTGCCCGTCAGCGCATGGGTCAGCCGTGCCGAATGCGCACCACAGCTGACCAACACCTGGCGAGCATCGAACGTGCCGCAGTCACTGTTCAGGCTGACGCCGGCGCTGTGCAGCTGTCCGCCATCGACCTGTGCCTGGACAAAGCGCACACCACTGGCCTTGGCCGCTTCGAACAACTCGCACACCACCCGGTAAGGGTCGATGAAGTGCCCGGTACGCGGGAAGAACAGCCCGCCCAGCAACGACGTGCTCAACTGCGGCGCCGCTTCGCGCACGCTTTGCGCCGACCAGAGGTCCACCGGCACCGCCTGCTGCTGCAGGCGTGCGCGCAAGGCCTCCAGTGCCCGGCGCGATTCAGGCCGCTCGAACACCAGCAGCGAACCGTCCTCGTGAAACAGCTCGCTGCGCCCGATCGACCCCAGCAGTCGCTGCCAGGCGCCCAGGCTGCCCTCGTTCAGCGCCCGGATGCCGGCCACGCTGCGCTGGAACGGCGCCGGGCGCAGGTTGAGCAGCAGGCGGGTGAACCAGGGCATGGCTTTGGGCAGGTATTTCCAGTCCAGGCGCAGCGGGCCCATCGGGTCCAGCAGCATGCGCGGCAGGCGCTTGAGGATCGACAGGTCGGCAATCGGGAATACTTGTTCAGTGGCCAGGTGCCCGGCATTGCCGTAGGACGCGCCCTGGCCCGGCGCCTGGCGGTCTATCAGCAGCACCCGGCGGCCCTGGCGGGCCAGTTGCAGGGCGCAGGCAACGCCGACAATACCGGCGCCGACCACGGCGATATCGGTTTCAGCCGTTTCGACCATGCTCAGGCTTCCCGTTTGCCGTCAAGCAGACGCCGTAGCTGCAGCGGGTTGCCGTGCTTGAGCGCTTGCGGCAGCAGGGCATCAGGGAAGTCCTGGTAGCACACCGGGCGCAGGAAACGCAGGATCGCCGCCGTGCCCACCGAGGTGGTACGGGCATCGGAGGTGGCCGGGAACGGCCCGCCATGCACCATGGCGTCACACACTTCGACGCCGGTAGGCCAGCCATTGACCAGGATGCGCCCGGCCTTGCGCTCAAGGGTTGGCAGCAGCGCGCGGGCGCTGGCGATGTCGGCCTCATCCAGTTGCAGGGTGGCAGTCAGCTGGCCTTCCAGGTGTTCGGCCACCTGGCGTACCTGCTCATCGCTGGCGCAGGCCACGACCAACGATGCCGCACCGAACACTTCGGCTTGCAACGCAGGGTCCGCCAGGAACGCTTCGGCCTGGGTGACGAACAGCTGCGCCTGGCACTGGTTGGGGCCCTGGCCAACCTGGCCGCTGGCGGCCGCCTGCGCGTTGGGGTTGTGCGCCAGGGCGTCGACGCCGTTCTGGTAGGCGCTGAAGATGCCTGCTGTGAGCATGGTCTGCGCTGCGGCTTGGTGCACGTGCTCGCTGGCGGCGCTGATGAAACGCTGCAGTGCCGGCCCCTGGCGGGCGATCACCAGGCCGGGGTTGGTGCAGAACTGGCCTGCGCCCTGGGTCAGCGAGGCGACGAAACCTTGCGCCAGTGCCTCGGCGCGCGCCTGCAGCGCGGCATCGAACAGGAATACCGGGTTGATCGAACTCATCTCGGCGTACACCGGGATGGGTTCCGGGCGCGCCTGTGCCGCCTGGCACAAGGCCACCCCACCGCTGCGCGAGCCGGTGAAGCCAACCGCCTTGATGCGCGGGTCGCTGACCAGTGCGATGCCGACTTCGCGGCCAGCACCGTACAGCAACGAGAACACCCCGGCCGGCAGGCCACACAACTTGACCGCTTGTGCCACCGCCTGGCCGACCAGCTCGCTGGTGCCGGGGTGAGCGCCGTGGGCCTTGACCACCACCGGGCAGCCAGCGGCCAGGGCCGAGGCGGTATCGCCACCGGCCACCGAGAACGCCAGCGGGAAATTGCTGGCGCCGAACACAGCCACCGGCCCCAGGGCCACCTGGCGCTGGCGCAGGTCGGCGCGTGGCACCGGCTGGCGTTCGGGCAGGGCGTTGTCGACCCGCACGTCCAGCCATTCGCCGGCCCGGACCACGCGGGCGAAGGTGCGCAACTGGGTGCAGGTACGCCCACGCTCGCCCTGGATACGCGCCTTGGGCAGGCCGGTTTCGGCTACAGCGCGGTCGATCAGTACATCGCCCAGCGCTTCGACCTGCGCGGCGATGGTTTCGAGGAACCGGGCCCGTTGTTCCAGCGAAGTTTCGCGGTAGGCATCGAACGCCTCCCAAGCCAGGGCACAGGCCTGGGCCACGTGTTCGCCGGTGCCGCCGAGGTAGGCGGGTTGCAGTGCCTGGCCTGTGGCCGGGTTGACCGCGTGGATGGCTTCGCGGCTGCCGGTTACCGGCGTCTGGCCGATGAGCAGGTTGCCTGTCAGGGTCATGGAGCCTCCTTGGGCTTCAGGTATGAGGGGCCGCAGCGCGGCCC
>NZ_JABMCW010000130.1:0-14265 GCF_013179705.1 Pseudomonas sp. CM25
ATACCCAGACAATCATCAGTGACATACAACGACCGGCCAATTTCATGGCCTGGCCAGGCATGCCGGCTGTCCGACGGATGGGACGGTGCCCGATGAGATTTGAAGGAATAGGTTTTGATCAAGCGTAGAAAGGTTGCAATCGTTGGCTGTGCTTACCGTTTTCCGGGTTCCTCCAATGCCGGCTTCTGGCAAAACCTGATGGCAGGGCGCGATCTGGTCACCCAGGTGGACCCATCGCGCTGGAACCAGAACGAGTTCCTGCACCCCGACAAGGCCAGCCCGGCTACCAGCTACACCTTCGCATCCGGCACCCTGGGTGATATCAGCGCTTTCGACGCGGGCTTCTTCAGCATCTCGCCACGCGAAGCGGCGATGATGGACCCACAGCAGCGCATGCTCCTGGAAATGTGCTGGGAAACCTTCGAGAACGCCGGGGTCAAGCCTTCCAGCCTGCGCGGCAGCAACTGCGGCGTGTACCTGGGCATTGCCGGGGTCGAGCAGTCGTACCGGCTGGTCGAGGACCTGTCGTCGATCGATGGCGCCACCGCCACCGGCAACACCATGAGCATCGCCGCCAACCGGCTGTCGTTCTTCTACGACCTGCGCGGGCCGAGCATGGCTATCGACACGGCGTGTTCGTCGTCGCTGGTGGCCTTCCATCAGGCCTGCCAGGCCATTCTCAGCGGGGATGTCGACCAGGCCGTGACCGGCGGCATCAGCCTGCACATGCACCCGTTCGGCTTCATGATCTTCGCCAAGGCGACCATGCTTTCGCGCACCGGGCGCTGCCAGTCGTTCGATGAAAACGGCGACGGCTATGCCCGTTCCGAAGGTGGCGGGTTGTTCCTGCTCAAGGACTACGACCAGGCGCTGGCCGATGGCAACACCATTCTGGCGGTGGTCGCGGCCAGTGCGGTCAACACCGATGGGCGCAAGTCCAGCCTTACCCTGCCCAACGCCGAGGCGCAGGCAGCACTACTCACGCGCGCCTATGCCCAGGCCGGCATCGCCCCGGAGCAGCTGGACTACCTGGAAGCGCACGGCACCGGTACCGCCGTGGGTGACCCGATCGAAACCCGCGCCATCGGCGAGGCGCTGGGCCAGGCGCGTGGCGCCGGCAACCCGCTGCCGATCGGCTCGGTGAAAAGCAACATCGGCCACCTGGAGGCCGCCTCTGGCGTGGCCGGTCTGATGAAGGCACTGAACTGCCTGAGCGAGCGCACCGTGCCCGCCACCATCGGTGTGCAGGCGCTGAACCCGAATATCGCCTTTGCCGACCTCAACCTGCAGGTAGTCACCGAGCCCCTGCCGCTGAAGGCGGATGGCCAGCTGACGGTGGGTGTGAACTCGTTCGGCTTTGGCGGCGCCAACGCCCACGTCATTCTGCAAAGCCCGGAACCGCAAGCGCCAGCGCCCGTACAGCCCAGTGCACGCCGGGTGCCGTTGCTGCTCAGCGCAAAAAGCGAAGAAGGCCTGCGCGCCATGGCCGAACGGTTTGCCGCCTACCTGGCCGAGCATCCCCAGGCCGATTACTACGATGTCGCCTACCAGGCGATGTTCCGCCGCGATGCACACAGCCACCGCCTGCTGCTGATCAGCGACAACGCGGCCGAAGCCGCCCAGGCTCTGGATGACTATGCCCAGGACCCGACCCTCAGCGAGCTGAGCGCGGTGCTTGAGGCTGGCCAGGCGCTGGACGCCGCATCGGCTCCGGTGTTTGTCTATTCCGGTAACGGTTCGCAGTGGCAGGGCATGGGCCGGGCGATGCTCGACCAGCCGCTGTTCGCTGCCGCCGTGGCCGAAGTGGACGCGCTGTTCCAGCCCCTGGCAGGCTATTCGCTGCGCGCCGAGCTGCTGGGTGAAAACGGCGAAGGCCGTTATGCCCGCACCGAAATCGCCCAGCCGGCTCTGTTTGCCCTGCAAGTGGCGGTTACCCGGGTACTGGCCGCCGAAGGCATCACCCCGGTCGCGGTCATTGGCCATAGCGTCGGTGAAGTGGCGGCAGCCTGGGCCAGCGGGGCGCTGAGCCTGGAAGATGCCACCCAGGTCATCTTCCACCGCAGCCGCCTGCAAGGCCTGACCCGCGGCAGCGGGCAGATGACGGCCGTGGGCCTGTCGGGCGAGGCCAGCGCGCAGCTGATCAGCGAACTGAAACTGGACGGCGGCCTGGTCGTCGCCGGTGAAAACAGCGCCCGCGGCGCCACCGTGGCCGGTGAAGTCGAGGCTTTGACGCTGCTCGAAGAGGCCCTGACCGAGCGCCAGGTGTTTGCCCGCCGCCTGGACCTGGACTACGCCTTCCACTCGCCGGCGATGAACCCCATCGAGCAGGCGGTCATCGCCGACCTTGCCCACATTCGTCCGCGTGCCACCCGTATTCCGTTCTACTCCACCGTGGTCGGTGGCGAGCTGGACGGCGAGCGCCTGGACAGCCACTACTGGTGGCAGAACATCCGCTTCCCGGTGCTGTTCCAGGGCGCGCTTGCGGCGCTGGTACGCAGCGGCCTGAACCTGTTTGTGGAGGTGGGTCCGCACGCCATTCTGCGCAGCTATGTCAGCGATGTGCTGGCCGAGTGCGAGCAGGCCGGCCAGGTGGTTGCCACCCTCAAGCGCAACGACCACAGCCCGCAGCTGCTCGAGCGCAGCGTGGCGCGGCTGCTGCTGGCCGCTGCCGAGCCGCAGTGGCAAACCCGCTTCCCGGTGGCGGGGCGCCAGCTGCGCTTGCCGAACTATGCCTGGCAGCGTGACCACTTCACCCTGCCGGTGAGCGCCGAATCCAACAGCCCGCTGGGCCGCGAGCGCGTGCACCCGTTGCTGGGCTACCCGGTAGCCGACCAGGCATTGACCTGGGAAAACCGCCTGGACACGCAGCAGTACCCAACCCTGGCCGACCACAAGGTGGGAGAGTCGGTGCTGTTCCCCGGTGCCGGCTTTACCGAGCTGGCCCTGGCTGTGGCGCAACTGCACCAGCCGGGCGAATTCGTCGACATCGAAGAGCTCGAGATCCACAACCCGCTGCTGCTCGGCAGCGAGGGCAGCAAGAAGCTGCGCGTGCAGGTCGAAGAGGCCGATGGCACGTTGCGCATCAGCTCGCGCACCCTGGCGCAGCGCGAAGACTGGGTGCAGCACGTGGTCGCCCGCCTGCCGGGTGAGGCCCGTGGCGTGCTGCTGGACGTTCGCGCGCCGGCGCTGCCAACCCGCCCGGCGGACTTTACCGGCGAGCAGCATCTGGCGCTGACCTGCGCGGTCGGCCTGAACTACGGCCCGGCCTACCAGACCGTGGCTGCGGCCTGGGTCGAGGACGAACGCGTGCTGGCCCAGCTGGCCGTGCCGGCTGCCATCGAACACGAACTGGCAGGCCTGCACCTGCACCCGGCGTTGCTCGACGGTGCCTTCCAGCTGATTACCGAGCTGCTTGCCAGCCGCCGCGGCCACAACGATGGCCTGGCGTTCATCCCGGTCAAGCTGGGGCGCATTGCCTTCACCAATGCCGGCGGCGTGCCGGTGCTGGCCGAGGTGCGTCAGCGCAAGCGCACTGCGCATTCGCTGCTGGTCGACTTCACCCTGTTCGATGCCAGCGGCGCTGCCGTGCTGGCGATCAAGGCCGCGCGCATGCGGGCCGTGCGCCTGCAGTACGACCGCAGTGGCGAGATCAAGCGCATGGGCCATGTGGGCCTGGCGGCCCCAGGCAAGGTGGTGCCACTGCAGCGCCATGCCGTGGCCCGCACGCCGTTGGCTGACGCCTTGCAGCGCCTGGCCGACGAGCCGGCACAGGTGCGCTACCTTAACGAAGTGGAGCCATTGCTGGACGTACTGTGCACCAGCTTCGTGGTGGATGCCGTCGAGCAGGCCGGTGGGCGCTTGAGCGCCGAGCAGGTCGCCGTGTGGTCGCAGGCCCAGGGCGACTTCCTGGCGGCCTTGCTCGGTCACGCTGAGCAAGACGGCAGCTTGCTGCGCAGCGCCGATGGCGGCTGGCAGCTGGCCGATCTGGGCGAGCGCCCGGCCTCGGAGGCGATCTGGCAGGAGCTGTTCCAGAGCTACCCCGAGTACTTCCAGATCATCCATTCGGTGGGCCGTATCGGCCGCCACCTGCCGGCGTTGCTCGATGGCAGCCAAGCGTTCGAAACCCTGCAACCGCGGGAAACCAGCGGCGCCAGTCTGACGCGCCTGGTGCTGGGCGCGGCAGGGCAGCAGCACCTGCTGAGCGGCATCGGCCAGACCCTGGCCGCGCGCCTGGCGCAACTGCCCGCGGGGCAGCGCCTGCGCGTGCTGGAAATCGGCTTTGGCGGCGCTTCGTTCGCCGAGCTGCTGTACGCCGGCCTGGATTTCGACCGCATCGATTATGCGTACTGCGTTGCCGAGCCTGAGCTGGAGCAACGTCTGCGTGACGATTGCCCGGCGCTGAATGTGCTGGGCATGGAACAACTGGCCGAAGCCGGCAGCTTTGATTGGGTGCTGGTGCCCAGCGACCTTGGCGCACTTGGCGCGGTGGGCAATGCCCTGCGCCTGGCCAGTGCCCAGCTCAACCCACACGGCCAGCTGGCGCTGCTGGGGCAGTACCCGGCGCGTTGGGCCGATTTCGTCTTCGGCGCCCAGCCAGAGTGGTGGCTGGCCGGCCCGCAACAGGCGTTGTCGCGCCAGCAAGGCCCGGCGTTCTGGAGCCACGAGCTGCAGCGCCACGGCCTGACTGGCCTGCGCACGTTGGATGCCTTGCCGGGCAACGCCTGTGGCAGCTACCTGTTGCTGGCTGACAAGCCGGCGGGTGCTGACGCTGACGAACCCTTGGCGGTGCAGCGCTGGGCCGTGCTGGCCGAAGCCGGGCAGGCTGCAGCCCTGAGCCTGGCCGAGCAGCTGCGCGCCCACGGCCAGCAGGTCGACCTGCTGCAGCCGGGCGATGCGCAGGCGCTGGCGGCGCAGCTTGGCGCCCTGGCCCAGGCCCCGGAGCATGTGCTGCACCTGGCCGGGTTCGACAGCGCTGCCGGCCTGGATGGCCAGGCCGAGCGCTGCCTGCAGGCTGCCGCGCTGGTGCAGGCCTGTGAGTCGCTGGCCATCGCCCCGCAGTGCTGGCTGTTCAGCCGCGGCGCTGCCGAGCACCTGTACAGCGCCGATACCGCCACTGATGTTGCGGCGATCGCCGACGCCGCGTTGTGGGGCTTTGGCCGCACCCTGGCCAACGAGTCGCCCAGCTGCTGCATTCGCCAGCTCGACCTGGGCCACTTGGCGCCGGTCGAACTGGCCGTGCCAGCGCTGCTGCACGCCGACAGCGAAACCGAGCTGGCCCTGGATGCCCAAGGCCGTCGTTACGTGCCGCGCCTGCGGGTGCTGGCCGGTCAACCGCGCAACACGGGCAGCGACGCGCAGTGGGTATGCCTGGGCTTCGACCTGCCCGGCCAGTTGCGCAACCTGCGCTGGGAAGTGCGCGAGCCGCGCCAGCCGGCGGCGGACGAGCTTGACATCGCCGTGCGCGCGACCGGCCTCAACTTCCGTGACGTGATGTTTGCCTTGGGCCTGCTGTCGGACGAAGCCATCGAAAACGGCTTCTCCGGCCCCACCCTGGGCTTCGAGTTTGCCGGTGTGGTGCAGGGCAAAGGCGCCGAGGTAGTCGGTGATTTCGCCCCGGGCGATCGCGTGGTGGGCTTTGGCCCGTGCAGCTTCGCCAACCGCCTGGTGACCAACGCCAACGCCGTGGCCCGTATCCCCGAGGGGATGTCGTTCGAAGCAGCGGCGACCATTCCGAGCACCTTCTTCACCGTGTACTACGCGCTGCATCACCTGGCGCGCCTGGAACCCGGCGAAAAGGTATTGATCCATGGCGCTGCGGGGGGTGTCGGCATTGCTGCCATCCAGATCGCCAAGTGGCTGGGTGCGGAAATCCATGCCACTGCCGGCAGCGACGAGAAGCGCGACTTCCTGCGCCTGCTGGGTGTCGAGCACGTGTACGACTCGCGTTCGCTGGCCTATGCCGACCAGGTGCTGGCGGCCACTGGCGGGCGTGGTGTGGACGTGGTGCTCAACTCGCTGGCCGGTGAGGCCATCAACCGCAACTTCCAGGTGCTGAAGCCGTTTGGCCGCTTCCTCGAACTGGGCAAGCGCGATTTCTACCAGAACACCCGGATCGGCCTGCGGCCGTTCCGCAACAACATCAGCTACTTCGGTATCGATGCCGACCAGTTGATGAGCGAGCGCCCGGCACTCACTCGTCGGCTGTTCGCAGAAATGATGGGCCTGTTCGCGCAAGGCATCCTGCACCCGTTGCCGTTCCGCGAGTTCGACGCCAACCAGGTGGTTGAAGCCTACCGCTACATGCAGCAGGCACGGCAGATCGGCAAGGTGGTGGTGACCTACGCCAACCCGATCCAGCAGACCGTCGACACCCGTGCCCAGCCTGCGCAGGCGCTGCAGCTTGGCGCCGATGCCAGCTACCTGGTTACCGGTGGGCTGGGCGGCTTTGGCTTGCGCACCGCGCAATGGCTGATCGACAAAGGTGCCCGCCATCTGGTGCTGCTCGGCCGTCGTGGCCCTGCTAGTGCCGAAGCCCAGCCGCAGCTGGCACTGTGGCAGGCCCAGGGTATCGATGTGCAGGCCGTGGCGTGCGACATCACCGACCGCGAGCAACTGCGCGGGGTGTTCCAGCGCATCGCTGCCAGCCCATGGCCACTGCGTGGCCTGGTGCATGCCGCGACGGTGATCGACGACAGCCTGATCCGCAACCTGGGGGCAGACCAGCTACGCCGCGTGCTGGAGCCCAAGGCCAAAGGTGCGCAGTACCTGCACGAACTGGCCCAGGGCCTGGCGCTGGACTTCTTCGTGATGTTCTCGTCGGCCACTACCCTGTTCGGCAACCCCGGCCAGGCAAACTACGTGGCGGCCAACCACTGGCTGGAAGCCTTGGCGCGGCACCGTCGCGCTCAGGGCTTGGCGGCCACGGCGGTGTTGTGGGGGGCGATCGACGATGTCGGCTTCCTGGCCCGCAACAGCCAGATCAAGGACGCCCTGCAAAGCCGCATGGGTGGCGCGGCGCTGCGGGCCGAGGCGGCCCTGGCGCAGCTCGAGGCCATGTTGCTGGACGGCGACAACGGCCACGGCGTGCTGGAGCTGGACTTCAAGGCGCTGTCGCGCTTCCTCCCAAGCGCCACTACGCCGCGCTTTGTCGAACTGGCGCGTGCCTATGGCGGTGACCAGGAGGACGAGGGCAGCGGCGAGGACATCCAGCGCATGCTGGCAGAGCTGGACGACGCCGAGCTGCTGGAGCGCTTCGCCGACATGCTCAAGCACGAGGTGTGCGAGATTCTGCGCCTGCCGCCGGCGCGCCTGGATGCCCAGCGCCCGCTGCAGGAGCTGGGGCTCGACTCGTTGATGAGCGTCGAGCTGGTGGTGGCGCTGGAGGAGCGGTTCGGAATTCGCCTGCCGGTGATGGAGCTGAGCGACAGTTCCAGCATCGACAAGCTGGCCGCCCGGCTGCTGGAGCTGCTGCGCGGCGAGGCGGGCAGCAGCGAAGAGCAGCTGGCGCAGAATGTGCTTGCCCGCCATGGCAGTGAGCACAGCGCCGAAGAGTTGGCGCAGATGAGCGCAGCGCTGGCCGACACCAGCGCGGCCCCCAACCGACTGATTGATCAAGAGCGTTGAATGACAGCCAAAACCCCGACCGGCCTTGCTGGTGATGCCAAGCAACGCCTGATCCAGCAAGCCCTCGAACGCCGCCGCCATTCGGCTGGCGCGGGCGAGCAAGGCGCCACCCTGGAGCAGGTGCAGCAGGCTGCCCTGAAGGTGCCCGAGGCGCACTATCGCTTCGACCAGCACCCGGGGTACCAGCAGCTGCGGGTGATCCAGCAGAGCGGCCTGCGCCTGGGCCTGAGCAACCCGTTCTTCCGCCTGCACCAGGGTACTGCGGGTGCGCAAACGCAGATTGGCGAGCGCGAATACCTCAACTTTGCCAGCTACAACTACCTGGGTTATTCCGGCCACCCGCGCGTGGCCGAAGCGTCCAAGGCCGCCATCGACCGCTATGGCACTTCGGTGTCGGCCAGCCGCCCGGTTTCGGGTGACCGCCCGCTGCACCGCGCGCTTGAGCGCGAACTGGCCAGCCTGTACGAGGTCGACGATGCGGTGGTGATGGTCAGTGGCCACGCCACCAACGTCACCACCATCGGCTACCTGTTCGGGCCGCGCGACCTGGTGGTGCATGACGAGCTGATCCACAACAGCGTGTTGCAGGGTATCCAGCTGTCGGGTGCCCGCCGTTTGAGTTTTGCCCATAACGACTGGCAGGCGCTGGACCGTTTGCTGGGTGAGCAGCGCCAGCATTTCGAGCGGGTGCTGGTGGTGGTGGAAGGCATCTACAGCATGGATGGCGACTACCCCGAGCTACCCCGGTTCGTCGAGCTCAAGCACAAGCACAAAGTGTTTCTGATGGTGGATGAAGCGCATTCGCTGGGGGTGATGGGCGCTACCGGCAAAGGCATTCGCGAGCACTTCGGGCTGGCGGGTAATGACGTCGACATCTGGATGGGCACACTGAGCAAGACCCTGGCCAGTTGCGGCGGCTACATTGCGGGCAGCACAGCGCTGATCGAGCACCTGAAGTTTCTGGCACCGGGCTTTTTGTACAGCGTCGGCATGCCCCCGGCGGTGACGGCTGCTGCATTGGCGGCGTTGCAACTGCTTGCCGATGATGCGGCGGGCGTGGCCAAGGTGCAGGCACGGGGTGAGCTGTTCCTGCGGCTGGCGCGTGAAGCCGGACTGGACACGGCGACCAGTACGGGCTTGGCGGTGATTCCGGTGATTACCGGCAGTTCGTTCAAGGCGGGGCGGTTGTCCAGCGCTTTGTTCGAGCGCGGGATCAATGCCCAGCCGATCCTGTACCCGGCGGTGCCGGAGCATTCGGCCCGGGTGCGGTTCTTTGTGTCTTGTGAGCATACGGAAGAGCAGATTCGGCATACGGTCGCGGTGGTGGCGGAGGAGATGGCGCGGTTGGGGTGAGATTGCTGCCAGGCTTGGTGAGGTAGCTGTGGGCGCTGGCTTGCCGGCGATAGGGCCGGGGCTGGCGACCCATTTCTTCAACCCTGCAAACACTTCAACTCACTGAAATTCGTACGCACCTTGCTCAACCGCTCCTGCAACACCCGCCGTTGCTGCGCTGTGCTCTGCTGCACCAGGTCTACCAGCAGGCTGCGCGCCTGCTGCTCGGTATTCTGAAACGCCTTGCGGTACCCCGGCGTCCACAAGCTTTCCTTGCGCTGCAACAAGGTCGCCAGGCGCGGCTCGAAGCTGGCGTCGTTGCGCTGGTTCATCGCCAGCAGCAGCTGCTGCTGCCAGTGGGCGCGGTTGGCGATCCATTCGCGGTTCTGGTCGCCCAAAGCCTGCGACCAGGCTTGAACGCGTTGCTTCTGCGCAGGCGTCAGCTCGCCAAACCACGGGGTCAGGCGTTTTTCCATGCGTTCGGTGCGGCGGGCGATCTGTTTGTCCAGCGGGGTGTCCACATACTGCTTCTGTCGCTCGCTGATGTCGTCGCGAAAGGCATCGCGCATCTCCGCCACCTGGGCGTCGCTCATGCCGCGCAGCAACTCGGTGGCCGACGGGGTGATTTCCTCGGCCACCCGGCCTATCGCTTCGCGGGCTTCACGGGTGCGCTGCTGCAGGGCCTGGTCGGTCACCTGGCCATCGGCGACCATGTCGCGCACTCGGTCCAGCCAGTCCAGGTACCCGGGTAGTTGAGTCTTGCAATGCCAGGCCAGGTGCTCTTTCAGGCGGTCGTCGAGCATCGCTTTCTGCTCACGGTTCATGTCCAGGTAGTCGCCCAGCGACCACGGCACCAGCCGGTCGAGGTTGCGGTAGGCCAGGTCGATACGGCTGCAACTGACCAGCGCCAGGGCGAAGCCGAAGGCGATGAGCAGGGCTTTGGACAGGCGTACAGGCATATGCTGATCCTTGCAGTGGCGGCCAATCGGTAGACGTAAGGGTAGCCGTACGGTTCCACTGCAGTGCTGCAATGGCGGTTCCTTCCATCACCGATCAGGGGGCAACCGTCCGGAAGCTTTGACACCACCCCGTGTCTATCCGGAGAATACCCCCCTTGTCTTGAGGATCATCAGAAATGGCTCTGCTTGGGCGTTACAACAGCTTGCAAATCGTGAAGCACGTGGACTTCGGCCTGTACCTGGACGGCGGCGCCGATGGCGAGATCCTGCTGCCGGGGCGCTACATCCCGAAAAACGCCGAGACCGAAGTCGATGACTGGCTGAACGTGTTCATCTACCTGGACAGCGAAGACCAGCTGATCGCCACCACCGAAAAGCCCAAGGTGCAGGTGGGCGAGTTCGCCAGCCTCAAGGTCAAGGACATCAACGGTGCCGGCATCTTCCTCGACTGGGGCCTGTCCAAGGACCTGCTGATGCCCTACTCGGAAGAGGCGCGGCAGCTGAAGATCGGCGATTACTGCGTGGTGCATGTCTACCTCGACAAGCGCACCCGCCGTATCACCGCCACCTCTCGCCTGGACCGCTACCTCGATGTCACTCCGGCCGACTACAAGGTTGGCCAGCCCGTCGAGCTGCTGGTGGCCGGCGAAACGCCGATGGGCTTCAAGGCCATCATCAACAACCGCCATTGGGGCCTGATTCACAAGAACGAGGTGTTCAAGTTCCTGCGCTCGGGCATGCACGAAAAGGGCTTCATCAAGGAAGTGCGCCACGACGGCAAGATCGCCCTGAGCCTGCAACCGGTCGGCGCTGCCCTGGCCGACAGCCTGCAGGAGCAGATCATGGCGCGCCTGGAAGCCGAAGGTGGGGTGCTGGCGGTGTGCGACAAGAGCGACCCGGCGCTGATCAGCAAGCTGTTCAACGTCAGCAAGGGCAACTTCAAGAAAGCCATTGGCGCACTGTTCAAGCAGGGCCTGATCGTCATCCATGACGATCGCATCGAAAAGGCCTGATCAGGCCTGGACGAAGTTGCGGAAGTCCAGCTGCTCGCCACCCGGGCGGGTGTCGCGCAGCAGCGAGTCGCGGTCGGCGCTGAGGGCCAGGCTGATGGTGGAGCGGCGCTTGCCCGGCTTGCGCACTTCCATCTGCTCCAGGTGAGCCTTGAGGAAGTTGGTGGGCACCTTCAGGTGCTGCAGTTCGTCGCTTTCCGGCGTGTGCAGCAGCAGGTTGACCCAGTCGGCCTGGCCCTTGCCCAGGAGCGCCACCGGCACTTCGAACCACCACAGGTTGCGTTTGTTGTCCAGGATGGCGAACAGGGTGTTGCTGCTGTTCAGCACCGGGCGGGCCAGTGCTTCGTTACGCCGGGCGATGGCGGCGGGTTTGTCGAGTTTCATGCAGGTTCCTGCGGGTTGACGCTATGAAGGCCTGCATTGTGAGGGGTGTCGGGTAGTGGGGCAAGGTCTGATGGCCCCATCGCCGGCAAGCCAGCTCCCACAGGTACCCCACATTTTTCAAGGCCTTCGGTGATCCTGTGGGAGCTGGCTTGCCGGCGATAGGGCCAGTTGCCTTAGCGACGAACCGGCAGGCTCAACTCGGAAGTAGCCCCATCAGCAGTAGTCACAGTCGCCGTAAAGCTGCGCAACTCACCCATGTTCTCCAGCACCTGGGCAAACCGCGCCTGCCCCCGGGTGTCGCTGTTCACCAGCACCTCGCCAAGATACTGCTCGGCCTCGGTGCCATCCGCCTCGGCATTGCCAAAGAACTCCACCCGCAACAGGCTCGACGCCGGCCCGTGCACCTCGCCGCGCAGCAGCTCGCCTTCGAGCGCAATCAGCCGTGGCGCCTGCTGGTCATGGTTGGGTAGCGGCTGGCACGGTTTGGGCTCTCCTTTGCCGTCACAGATGATCGCCTGTTCCTGCTTCGGCAAATCGGCCCCGACCCCACGCGACCCTACATACAGCGCATGCGCCTGGGCCGGTACGCCAAACACGATGGCACCGGTGCGTTGGTCGGGTACACAGGAACCACCTGCCTCGCAGCGGCGAATGTCCTGGCTGTTCCCCCAGATGCGGTTGCCACTCAGGCGCGTGGCGGTTACTTCCGGCTCCGGGCGCAGGGCTACGCCAATGCGGTTGCCGTGGATCAGGTTGCCGTCGAGGATATTGCCCTCGCCGGTGACGCTGACGCCGATCGAGTTGCCGCTGAAGGTGTTGGCCGCCAGGTAGTTGCGCTTGCCCCAGTTGATCTGCAGGCCGTCGGAGTAGTTCTCGAAGCGGTTACGGACCACGCTGTTGTCGTTGCCCAGCAGGATCTCGATGCCCTGCGATGGCTCGGGGTTGGCAGCCGTGGAGCGGAACAGGTTGTCGGCCACCAGGTTGAACGCCGCGCCGCGGGTCAGCTCCAGGCCGTCGCCGTTGTCGATCAGCTGGTTGCGCAGCACCTTGTTGTTATTGGTGGTGGTGGCGGTGGGGTTACCGGCACCGTCATCGCCGGTCAGCATGATGCCCGCACCGCCTTTGTTGGCGACGATGCGGTTGTCTTCGATGACGTTGCCGCTGGCGCGGTTGACCAGGATGCCGATGCAGAAATTGCGCACCTCCAGGCCGCTCAGGTGCACGCCCTGGGTATCGCGCAGCACCAGGCCGGGGTTGGTGGTGGTGCGCACGTTGGTGCCGAACTGGCCCGGCAGGGCGCCAGGGCAGGTACGTACGCCCTGGTCCTTGATGTACGCCGAACCGTCGATGGCGATGTACTGACCATCGCGCGCCCAGGGCAGGCCGGTGATGCGCACCGGGCCTTTGATTTCCGGCAGCGCGCGGCTGGGGCGGATTACGTAGGGCGGCTTGCCGACGGCGGCGATGTCGATGCGGTAGTGGCCGGGGTTCTGGTTGCTGGTTTCGATCGCCCAGCGCAGCGACCCGGGTTGGCCGTCGTCGGCGTAATGGTCGACGCGCAAGGTTTCGGGGCTGGTCGGTGCAGCGGCAAGGGTGGGCAGGGGCAGCAGTGGCAGCACGGCCACCAGCAAAGGCATCAGACGCATGGGTGCGGGTATCCGGAAAGCTTTGTTTTTATCGAGGGTCAGCCTGCATCGGGCGGACGTTTGCGGGGATTCTAGGGCAGCGGCGGCGGCAGCGTAGTGGCACAGCGGTGATTTGGTGCGATATTCGCCCGCAGTTTTACCGCTCGGCTTCTCGGTGGAAAATTCGTTGAAACTCCTGGCGCAGGCGTTGGGTCCACCTTCTGTCGACACGGTTCACGTGTCTCCATTTGCAGGAGTTTTGCCATGAGCGGTACTAAAGACAAAGCGAAGGGCTTGGCCAACGAAGCAATCGGCAACGTGAAACAGGGTGTTGGCAAGGTGACTGGCAGCGACAAGCTGCAGGCCGAGGGCAAGGCGCAGGAAATCAAAGGTGAAGGGCAGCAGATCAAGGGTGATATCAAGGATGCGGTGAAGAAACCTTGATTTGAGGTGGCCTGAACCGGCCTCTTCGCGGGCGTGCCCGCGGACAGGCCGGGATTGGCGTAGGCAATTTCTTCAATCATGGACGGGAGCAGCACAGCAAAGGCGCGGTCTATTAGACTTGTCCGTTGAATCGATCGAGCGGCGAAAGGAGACGCTATGATTTTTCCCGCCCTGCAGGGCCTGTCCTTGCACCGCGTGCTGGTGCGCACCGTCAAGGAATTCCTTGACGACGAGATGTCCACCTACGCCTCTGCGCTGGCGTACCAGGCATTGTTCTCGCTATTTCCCTTCCTGCTGTTTCTGATTGCCCTGATTGGTTTCCTGCACCTGCCGGACTTCTTCTCCTGGCTGCGCCTGCAATCCGAACTGGTGCTGCCGCCGCAGGCACTGGAGCAGGTAAACCCGGTGATCGATCAACTGCAGCAATCCAAAGGCGGGCTGCTGTCGGTGGGTATCGTGATTGCGTTGTGGACTGCCTCCGCAGGTGTGCGCCTGATGATGAGCGCGATGAACGCTGCCTACGACGTACCCGAAGGCCGCCCGGTATGGAAGCGCATCCCACTGTCGATTTTCTACACCATAGGCCTGGCCGGCATGCTGCTGGCCGCCGCCGCGCTGATGGTGCTGGGGCCGCAGGTGATGGAGTGGATCGCCTCGCAGATCGGCATGCAGGAGTTCATCGTCACGCTGTGGACCATTCTGCGTTGGCCGGTGATCGTCATCCTGCTGATGGTGGCGGTGGCGCTGATCTATTACGTGATGCCCGACGTGAAACAGAAGTTTCGCTTCATCACGCCAGGCTCGGTGCTGGCGGTGGTGGTGTGGATCGTGGCTTCGCTGGGCTTTGCCTATTACGTGAAGACCTTTGCCGACTACAACGCCATGTAC
>NZ_JABMCW010000131.1:0-14056 GCF_013179705.1 Pseudomonas sp. CM25
GTGGAATCAAATCCTTCCCATGAGGCTTTCCATGACACTGACCAACCTGCTGACTGCCCTGCCCGCCGCCGACCCAACCTGCGCCGAACGCGTGGACGAACTGCTCAGCCGCCCGGGCGTGCGCGTCGAGCGTATCGTCTCCAGCGGCCAAGCCAGTCCGCCAGGTTACTGGTACGACCAGGCCGAGGGCGAATGGATCGTGCTGCTCAGCGGCGCCGCCGGCCTGCGTTTCGAGCTCGAAAACCATACCCGGCTGCTGGCGCCGGGCGATTGCCTGGACATCCCACCGCACTGCCGCCACCGGGTGGAATGGACGGCACCTGGCATGCCGACCGTCTGGCTCGCCGTGTTCTATACCAGTGCCACCCCGTGGCCCACCTGAAAGGCCGCCCGTAGTGTCTGCAAGAGCAGCACCAAGCTGCTCTTGGCACAAACGCGGTCGCCACTCGACCAAAGTATCAATGCAAATTTAATAACCTGCATGAACACCCCGTTTAATGCTTTTTTCACCGCCTGATCTAAGCTTTTAGCCACACCTTGGCAAGTTCAGCCCTGCGACAATCAGCCTCACAAAGTTATGTACTAACTTGTTAATTAGCAAGCTAAGGGCTTAAACTGCGCCCATTCCACCTGCTGAGATCCCTGGCATGAAAGAAACACCGCGCGCGTCTGGCGCCACAAACATCATCCTTGTCGGCCTGGGCGTGATCATCGCCCTGCTCGGCCTCCTCCTGGCCGCTGGCGGCATCAAGCTGGCCGGCCTGGGCGGCTCCTGGTACTTCCTGATCGGCGGCCTGGCCATGGCCATTGCCGGTATCCTCATCGCCCGCCGCAAAAAGGCCGGTGCCTGGCTGTACGCGGCGTTTCTGGTCGGCACTGCCGCCTGGGCGCTGGTCGATGCCGGCCTGGTGTTCTGGCCGCTGTTCTCGCGCCTGTTCATGTTCGGCGCGATCGGCATGGCGGTGGCGCTGGTCTACCCGCTGCTGGCCCGCGCCAACGGTGCCAACAGCGGCCGTGGCGCCTACGGCATTGCCGCGGTGATGGCCGTGGTACTGGTGATCGCCGCCGGCAACATGTTCGTTGCCCACCCAAGCGTCGCTCCTACCGGCAAGGGCCCGGGCATGACCCCGGTCGAAGCCGGCAAGGAACAGAAGGACTGGGCCCACTACGGCAACACCGAGGGTGGCAGCCGCTTCGCCGCGCTGGACCAGATCAACCGTGACAACGTCGACAAGCTGAAAGTGGCCTGGACCTACCACACCGGTGACGTGGCCATCAGCGACGGCAACGGCGCCGAAGACCAGCTGACCCCGCTGCAGATCGGCAACAAGGTGTTCATCTGCACGCCGCACAACAACCTGATCGCCCTTGACGCCGACACCGGCAAAGAGCTGTGGAAAAACGCAATCAACGCGCAATCCAAGGTCTGGCAGCGTTGCCGCGGCATGGCTTACTTCGATGCGACAGCCGCCATCGCCCAGCCGACCCAGCCGAACAGCTCGCCGATCGCTGGCGGCAGTGTAGCGGCTGGCGCCAACTGCCAGCGCCGCCTGCTGACAAACACCATCGATGGCCGCCTGATTGCCGTCGACGCCGACAATGGCGAGTTCTGCCAGGGCTTCGGCAACAACGGCCAGGTCAACCTGATGGAAGGCCTGGGCAACGTGCCAGACTCCTTCTACCAGCTGTCCTCCGCACCATTGATGGCCGGTACTACCGTGGTGGTTGGCGGCCGGGTCGCCGACAACGTCCAGACCGACATGCCAGGTGGCGTGATCCGTGGTTTCGACGTGATCACCGGGGAAATGCGCTGGGCTTTCGACCCGGGCAACCCGGAAGATCGCCAGGCGCCTCAGGGTGACAACACCTACGTGCGCAGCACCCCGAACAGCTGGGCACCGATGTCCTATGACCCGGCGATGAACACGGTATTCCTGCCGATGGGCTCGTCCTCCACCGACATCTATGGCGTTGAACGCAACAAGCTGGACCACACCTACGGTGCTTCGGTACTGGCCCTGGACGCCACCACCGGCAACCAGAAGTGGGTGTTCCAGACCGTGCACAACGACCTGTGGGACTTCGACCTGCCGATGCAGCCAAGCCTGATCGACTTCACCAAGGACGACGGCCAGTCGGTACCTGCGGTGGTGATCGGCACCAAGGCTGGGCAGATCTACGTGCTCGACCGCGCCACCGGCAAGCCGCTGACCCAGGTTGACGAAGTACCGGTCAAGCCAAGCAACATCCCCAACGAGCCGTACTCCCCCACCCAGCCGAAGTCGGTTGGCATGCCTCAGATCGGCGCGCAGACCCTGACCGAATCTGACATGTGGGGCGCAACCCCGTATGACCAGCTGTTGTGCCGTATCGACTTCAAGAAGATGCGCTACGACGGCCTGTACACCGCACCAGGCACCGACCTGTCGCTGAGCTTCCCGGGTTCGCTGGGTGGCATGAACTGGGGCAGCCTGTCTACCGACCCGGTACATGGTTTCATCTTCGTCAACGACATGCGCCTTGGTCTGTGGATCCAGATGATCCCGTCGCAGAACAAGGGTGACGCGGCCTCCGGGGGTGAAGCACTGAACACCGGCATGGGCGCGGTACCGCTCAAGGGCACCCCGTATGCGGTGAACAAGAACCGCTTCCTGTCGGTAGCCGGCATTCCGTGCCAGGCGCCGCCGTTCGGCACCCTGACCGCCATCGACATGAAGACCCGCCAGGTAGCCTGGCAGGTACCGGTCGGTACTGTTGAAGATACCGGCCCGCTCGGTATCCGCATGCACCTGCCGATCAAGATCGGCCTGCCAACCCTCGGCGGCACCCTGTCGACCCAAGGCGGCCTGGTGTTCATCGCAGGCACCCAGGACTTCTACCTGCGCGCCTACGACAGCAGCAACGGTAACGAAATCTGGAAGGCTCGCCTGCCAGTGGGCAGCCAGGGCGGCCCGATGACCTACGTCTCGCCGAAGACCGGCAAGCAGTACGTAGTGATCACCGCTGGCGGTGCACGCCAGTCGACTGACCGTGGCGACTACGTGATTTCTTACGCGCTGCCGTAAGACCCCGTCGCCTGCTTCGCGGGCATGCCCGCTCCCACAGGTTCTGCCTTGAACCTTGTGGAAGCGGGCGCGCCCGCGAATTGCCTGAAGAACTTTTCGAGACACAGCAATGCCATCCGCAATCCGCATCACCCCTACCCTGCTGCTGGCCCTGGCCAGCACCACCGCCCTCGCCGACGGCGACCTGATGACCCGCAACACCCTCACCGGTGACTGGGGTGGCCTGCGCCACCAGCTGGAAGACGACGGCGTCAAGTTCACCGGCGACTACAGCGGCGAAACCGCCTACAACGCCCACGGTGGCCTGCACCGCTCGGCGCGCTATTCGCAGAACCTGAAGCTGGGCGTGCAGTTCGACCTGTCGAAACTGTACGGCCTGGACAACGGCGGCAAGGTCCAGCTGACCATCAACGACCGCCGCGGCAACAGCGCCTCGGAAGACCTGGTCGGCAACCGCTTGCCGATCCAGGAAAACTACGGTGGCCTGTACACCCGCCTGACCGAGCTGAGCTACGAGCGTACCCTGTTCACCCCGGCGCTCAACGTCAAACTGGGCTACATGGCAATGGGCAACGACCTTGGCGGCCTGGACAGCGGCATCCTGTGCAACTTCATGAACGCCGGCTTCTGCGGCCACCCGCTGAACATGTCCGGCGGCAGCGGCTGGACCAACTACCCCAACGCCCACCTGGGCGTGCGCGTGAAGTACGACCTGTCGCCGGCCTGGCAGTTGCGCGTGGCTGCGTTCAACGTCGACCCAGAGAGCAACGGCAACTCCAGCCGCGCCTGGCACCTGGGCCCCAAGCACACGACTGGCACCGTGGTGCCGGTGGAGCTGGTGTACAAGCTGCAGGGTGACCTGCCGGGCGAGTACAAGCTGGGCTACTACTACGACAGTTCCGACGTGAAACGCGTCGGCAGCGATGATGAGGTATCCGGTCGCGGCGGCCACTACCTGCTGGTAGACCAGGCGATCTGGAACGACCCTGCGTCCCCAGGTCGCAGCCTGCATGCGTTCGGCCAGTACTCGGCATCGAGCAAGGCGGCCTCGCCGTTCACCAAGTGGTATGGCACCGGCGTGGTGCTGTACAAGCCGTTCGAGGGGCGCCCGAAGGACACCGTGGCATTGGGGTACGGCCGCGCCGTGCCCAACCCGCGTAGCCGCGATGTGCTGGAAGATGCTGCGTTCAACGCTGGGCAGCAGTTCCCCGATATCGACAGCGCCGAGCAGCTGATCGAGCTGAGCTATGGCTATCAGGCCACGCCGTGGCTGAACCTGCGCCCGGATGTGCAGTACATCATCGAGCCGGGGGCGTTTTCCGGCAAGGACATCGACAATGCACTGGTGGTAGGTCTGCAGGTAAAAGCAACCTTCTGAACCGGTTGCCGGGGCTGCTTTGCAGCCCTTCGCAGGCAAGCCCGCTCCTACACCGACCGCACAGGTTTCAAGGATTGTGCAATTGATGCAGGGGCGGGCTTGCCCGCGAAGAGGCCAGCACGATCAATCCTGCTTGAGGTAATCCACCAGCCTGAGCAGCATGGCATCACACCCCTGCAACTGCTCGACGCTGACAAACTCGTCAGGCTTGTGCCCCTGGTCCATGCTGCCAGGCCCGCACACCACGGTCGGGATGCCGGCCTGGTCGAACAACCCGCCCTCGGTGCCAAACGCCACCGTGCCGAACTCGTCAGAGCCGCTGAGCAACGCCACCAGCCGCGCCGCTTCGCTGTCTGCCGGCGTGGCCAGCCCCGGGTAGGCGCTCAGCGGCTCCAGCCGAATGGCGCTGGCGGCATCGACCTTGCGCATGCGCGGCAGCAGCTCGGCCTCGGCGTAGGTCTGCAACTGGTCGGCCACTGCCTGCGCCTCGAACCCTGGCAAGGCGCGCACTTCGAAATCGAATTCGCATTCCGCCGGCACGATATTCAGCGCCCTGCCGCCTTTGATCACGCCGGTCTGCACCGTGGAGAACGGCGGGTCGAAGCGTTCATCATGCTGCTCTGGTTGTGCGAGCACCGCGCCGATTTCACCCAGTTTGCCGATCAGTTTCGCCGCGTATTCGATGGCATTCACCCCGTAAGGCGCATACGCCGAGTGGCAGGCCGCGCCATGCACCTGGCAGCGCATGGCCAGCTTGCCCTTGTGCCCGAGCACCGGCTTTAGCCCTGTGGGCTCGCCAATCAGACACAGCTGCGGCTTGTGCGGGCGCTGTTCGAGTGCAGCGAGCATCGAGCGCACGCCCAGGCAGCCGACTTCCTCATCATAGGAGAACGCCAGGTGCACCGGCATGCGCAACGGCTGGGCAAGGAATGCGGGGACGGCCGCCAGCACCGAGGCAATGAAGCCCTTCATGTCGGCTGTACCACGGCCATACAGGCGCCCGTCGCGCTCGGTCAGGGCGAACGGCTCGACACTCCACGCCTGGCCGTCCACCGGCACCACGTCGGTATGCCCGGACAGCACCACGCCCCCCACGTCGCTAGGGCCGATGGTGGCGAACAGGTTGGCCTTGGTGCCCTCGGGGTTATGGAACAGCTCGCTGTGCACACCCTGCTCGGCCAGGTAGTCGCGGATGAATCCGATCAGCGCCAGGTTGGAATCGCGGCTGACCGTGGTAAAGCCGATCAGCCGGGCCAGCAGCGCGCGGCTGGCGAATTCACTCATCGCCCGGCACCCCGTAGCTTGGCGCGGCGGTGGGGTCCAGTGCGCGGGTGACGTAGTCCTGCATCTGCGGGCGATAAGCTTGCCACAGGCCATCGAGCACACCGATCGGGTCGGCATCGGCCCAGTCGACACGAAGGTCCACCAGCGGCCAGGTCAGCTCGCCAGCAATTTTCAATGCGGCCGAGTGTACCGGCCCCGCCTCGCCGCCAGCGGCCATCGCCGCATGCATTGCCGCCAGCAGGCGCTCGGCCAGGTGCCCGCCAGCCTGCTCGAACGCCAGCACCATGGCGTCGATCACCTGGGTGGAGGCCAGCAGGTTGCCTGCCGCCGCGCATTGCTCCCCTGCCACGGCATGGTGCGTGCCCAACGCTTCGCGGCCGGTGAACACCGCCACCTGACCGTGGCTGTCGATCACCGTGACCTGGCGGTACTCGCTCCAGCCATTGGCGCTCAGCACCCGATCCAGTGCTGCGGCGGGCGGCATTTGGCCTTGCTCCAGTGCGTCGAGAATCTGCGGACCAAGCGCCGGCAAGGTGATGTTCTGGGTAGAGACCGCACCCACGCCTGCACGCACCCACGGGCAGCGTGCGCCTACGGCGATGCTCGACGAGCTGATGGCGATACCGACCTGGCCGGTTTCCTGGCAACGACCGATGATGGAGAACGTCATGTCATGGTTCCTGTTGTGCTGTGCGATACACGGCATTCTGGGTCGAACCTTGCAGTGGGCGAAACGACCTTTTTCCGAGGGGTTAGGCAGGAAAAAACTGTGCTCTGGCAGACATCGAGCGCCGCCCGCCAGAAATCACCGGATGCACGTGCCCCACCCTCCCCCCAAAGCAACAAAATCGAGGGGTTCGCCGTTTTATCGGCAAGCCCCAGCTAAATACTATTTTCGCCATTTCCCCGGCATCCCTAGTCTGGCCCCAGGCAACGGCGGTCCTCCAAACCGACCTGACAAAAACCGCCTGAACAAGGGCTCGGACATGACACTGAACAACTTCGAAATCGACACCCTCGTCGTCGGCGCCGGCCAGGCCGGCGTGGCCATGAGCGAACACCTGAGCAAGCTTGGCGTGCCGCACCTGGTGCTTGAACGCAACCGCATCGCCGAGGCCTGGCGCACTGGCCGCTGGGATTCGCTGGTGGCCAACGGCCCGGTCTGGCACGACCGCTTCCCGGGGCTGGAATTCAACCTCGACGCCGACGCCTTCGCCGGCAAGGACCAGGTAGCCGACTATTTCGAGCAGTACGTACGCAAGTTCAACCTGCCCGTGCGCACCGGCATAGAAGTGAAGCGCGTGGTGCGCAACAGCGACCGCCCAGGCTTCACCATCGAAACCAACGAGGGTGTGATTCGTGCCAACCGCGTAGTCGCCGCCACCGGCCCGTTCCAGAAGCCGGTGATCCCGGCGATCGCGCCGAAAGACGCAAGCCTGCACCAGATCCACTCGGCGGCGTACTACAACCCTGAGCAACTGCCGCAAGGCGCGGTGCTGGTGGTGGGTGCCGGCTCCTCGGGCGTACAGATCGCCGAAGAGCTGATGCGCGCGGGTCGCCAGGTGTACCTGTCGGTCGGCGCCCACGACCGCCCGCCACGTGCCTACCGCAACCGCGACTTCTGCTGGTGGCTGGGGGTGCTGGGTGAATGGGATGCGGAAATCGCCAAGCCCGGCCGCGAACACGTGACCATCGCCGTGAGCGGCGCCCGTGGCGGCCACACCGTAGACTTCCGCGCCCTCGCCCACCAGGGCATGACCCTGGTCGGCCTGACCCAGTCGTTCGAAAACGGCGTGGCGCGCTTCCAGAACAACCTGGTCGACAACATCAACCGTGGCGACGACAACTACCTGGCGCTGCTGGATGCCGCCGACGCCTACATCGAACGCAACGGCCTCGACCTGCCGGAAGAGCCCGAAGCCCGCACGCGCCTGGCCGACCCGGAGTGCATGCGCAACCCGCTGCAGCAACTGGACCTGACCGAGGCCGGCGTCACCAGCATCATCTGGGCCACCGGTTACGGCGTGGACTTCGGCTGGCTGCAGGTCGACACCTTCGATGCCAACGGCAAGCCCCAGCACCAGCGCGGCGTGGCCCGTGAGCCGGGTGTGTACTTCCTTGGCCTGCCGTGGCTTTCGCGCCGTGGCTCATCGTTCATCTGGGGCGTATGGCACGACGCCAAGCACGTCGCCGGCCATATCGCCACGCAACGCACCTATACCGCCTACCGCGACAGCGACCAGCGCGCAGCGGATGAGCAGCAACCCGCCAAGATCAGCAACGTCAGCACCCTCGGAGCCCACTGATGCCTACCCATACCCGCATCCGCATGTTCAACACCAAGGCCACCTACCCCAACCAGACCCTGGACAACGACCTGTGCCAGGCGGTGCGCGCCGGCAACACCATCTATGTGCGCGGCCAGGTGGGTACCGACTTCGAGGGCAAGCTGGTGGGCCTGGGCGACCCCCGGGCACAGAGCGAGCAGGCGATGAAGAACGTCAAGCAGTTGCTTGAGGAAGCCGGCTCGGACCTGTCGCACATCGTCAAGACCACCACCTACATCACCGACCCGCGCTTCCGCGAGCCGGTGTACAAGGAAGTGGGCAAGTGGCTCAAAGGGGTGTTCCCGATTTCCACCGGGCTGGTGGTTGCCGGGTTGGCCCAGCCGGAGTGGCTGATGGAGATCGATGTGATCGCCGTGGTGCCGGATCAGGAATGACCGGCAAGCTGCGCGGCGGATCACAGCCTGCCGTGCAGCCACCTTCGGGTAGCCTGCGCCGCCGCTTGCAAGCGTTGTTCTGCCTGCACACCTGCACACGGCACCTCAACGCTGATACACAGGTCCCTGGGCAAGGCGGCGAGAAAGCAAGCTCCCACAGGAATGGTGCGAACCTCGAGCGTTGTGCTGTCCCTGTGGGAGCTGGCTTGCCGGCGATGGGCCGCGTAGCGGCCCCGGCGATTCAGGCTAGAAGCCGACCGTCGCCGAGAGCAGATAAGTCCGCGGGGTCGACAGCGTCAGCCCCGGCTCGCTGTCATCCGAAGCCCCCGCCGAACTCCAGTAACGATCATCCAGCACGTTCTCGACACTGGCGCGCAAGGTCACCTCGGTAGCGTCTACCTTGAACGCATAACGCGCCCCCAGATCGTAACGCTCCCAGCCATCGATCTGCTTGCTGTTGTTCTGGTCCAGGTACTGCGAGCTCGAATGAATACCGCGCGCCGTCAGGGTAAGGCCGTTTACCCCCGGTATATCCCATTCGGCGCCAAGGTTGACGTTGTACTCGGGCGTGGCCGGCGCGCGATTGCCATCGAAGTTGCCGCCAACGGTATCGGTCAGTTCGCTGTCGATATACATCACACCGCCCAGCACCCGCACACCTTGCACAGGCTCGCCGAACACGCTCAGCTCGATCCCGCGGTTGTCACGCTTGCCATTGGGCCCGAACACCCGTGACGTGGCATTGGTCTCGTAGGCCGGCTGGCGAATGCGGAAAGCACTGGCCGTGAAGGCGACCTTGCCCAGGTCATACTTGGCCCCCACCTCAACCTGGCGGCTGGTAAATGGCGGGAATATCTGGTCTTCGTTGATCGAGGTCGACGGCGCGATCTTGCCCTGGCTCAAGCCCTCCATGTAGTTGGCGTACAGCGATAGCTGGTCAGTGACCTTGAGCAGCACGCCGCCCGAAGGCGAGACCTTTTCTTCGTCGTAGGCGGTGTCACCCTTGACCCCATCGCTCCAGTCATCCACTTGCACCCGCTGCCAGCGCGCGCCCAGGGTCAGCAGCAGACGGTCATCGAAAAAGCCGAGGGTGTCGGCCAGGGCCACACCGGAAAAGCGGTTTTCCGTGTAGACCTCGGGGTCGATGCGGGTCGGTGTACCTGGCGTCGGTGTCGCCACCGGGTTGTACAGGTTGCTGGGCGCCGAGGCATAACGCGCTCCGCCGTTGGTGAAGTCCATGTAGAAGTAGGTAGCGGCCAGGTTCAGTTCGTGGCTGACCGGCCCGGTATGGAACCAGTTGCGCAAGCCGGCCATGGCGGTACGCACGCTTTCATCCCGGGTGAAATCCCGTGGCTGCACGGTGAAGTCACCGGCATCGTTGAGGATCGACACATTGTGGCGCAGGAAGTCGTGGTTGCTCTTGCGTGCACCGACCGCGCCATAGGCCAGCAGCGACTCGCTGATATCGTACTCGGCATGCAATGCACCAAAGGTGTCGTTGGTGCGCGCCTTGCTCCAGGCCTGGGCATAGTTGTGGCGCACGTCGTTGGCATCCGGCACCTTGGCATTGGCACCGATCAGTACCCGCTCCTGGGGCGCGTCGGTATCACGCTCGGTATGGCCCAGGTCTGCCGACAGGCGCAGCCGCTCGCCGCGAAAATCCAGGCCCAGCACCGCCATTTCGCGATCGACGCTCTGATGGTCCCATTCGGTGTCACCCGACTGCTTCACACCATTGAAGCGCACGCCAAACTGGTCGCCCTCGCCGAAACGGCGGCCAACGTCCACTGCGCCGCCTGCCTGGCTACCCGAAGCGAAGCTGCCGGTGAATTCGGTGATCGGTTTGTCGCCTGCCCGCTTGGGCTGCACGTTGATACCACCGCCGACACTGCCACGCGGCGAAATACCGTTGATCAACTGGCTGGGGCCTTTGATGATGTCGACCCGCTCGGCCATTTCCATGTCGATCGAGTAGGTAGGCAGAATGCCGTAAAGGCCGTTGTACGCCACATCGCTGTTGAACAGGCTGAAACCGCGGATGGTGAACTGCTCGAAGCGCCCACCAGCCGGGTTGGTGGCGCGTACCGACGGGTCACTGGCGATCAGCTCGCCCAGGGTCCGTGCCTGCTGGTTCTTTGCCAATTCGCTGGTGTAGCTGGTGATACTGAACGGGGTATCCATGAAGTCCCGCGAGCCAAGCAGGCCTTGCCCACCCTGCCGCGCCACCTGGCCACCGGCATAGGGCTGCGTATCGCCGCTGGCGGCCAGGCCACCGACAATGCTGGTGGGGGCGATTTCCAGGGCGCCACCGGCCTGGGGCGCCGGCACCAGTGTGAAGGCACCCTCGCCCACTGGCAGCAGCTGCAGGCCACTGCCGCGCAACAACTGCATGAACCCTTCGTCGACACTATAGCTGCCGGACAGGCCAGTGCTCTGCCGGCCCTGGACCAGTGCGGGGTCCAGCGAAAGGCTGATCCCGGCCTGGTCTGCAAAGCGGGTCAATGCGGCACCCAGGCTGGCGGGTGCTACTGCATAGGTGCGCCGGGCCGGCTCATCGGCCCACGCCGGGACGCACAACAACAGGCTCATGGCGAACAACGGATGTGCTGCGCGCGCCAGTGGGCGCAGGCGGCAATAAGTCACTGCAGGCATCGAACAAGGCTCCCCTTTATTTTCTACTACCGGTAATGACCGGTGAGGAAAAAAAAGGGGACAGCCTCAAACACGATTTTCTCGCGCAGCCAGGCTGACCCAATAGCGCGTGCGCGTCTGCACCTGCAATGGCAGGCTGGCGGCGAGCAAGGCCAGCACCCGGTCGGTGTCGTCCAGGCGGAACGTACCGGTCACGCGCAGGCGCTCCAGCTCTGGTGCCCAGCGCAGCACCCCTGGGCGATACCTGCGCAACTCGTGCAGCAGCTCGCCCAAAGGCCGATCATCCAGCCGCAGCACGCCTTCGCGCCAGCCCAGCCGCCATTCGTCCAGGCCTGTAACCGGGCCGACGCCAGCCGCCTGCAGGCTAGCCTGCTGCCCGGCCTGCAGCAGCAATGCCGGGCCGTGCAGCGGCTGCAGGCGCGCCGCACCGTTGAGCACCGACACGCGGCAGGCCTGATCGAGCAGTCGCGCACAGACCTCGCCAGCGCCCAGTACCACCTGACCATAGGGCACCTGCAGGGTCAGGGTCAGGTTGCCCGGTACCTTGACTGCCACCTCGCCGCGCAGCAGCGTCAGCCGGCGTCGGCCCGCGTCGATGTCGATTGCGCTGTCGGTGTTCAGCTGCACCAGGGTGCCATCGCTGAGCATCAACTGCCGGCGCTCCCCTGCCGCAGTCCGCATGTCGGCGGTCCAGGCATCCAGCGGCAGTTCGCGACTCGCCAGCCAGGCCGCCGGCAGCAACGCCGCCACCCCCAATGCCTGCTTGAGCAGCGCCCGGCGGCCGGCATCCGGGCGGTCGAGGGTGGCCATGGCCAGTGCACCCGGCAGCGCCGAAAAACGCTGACGCAGCAACAGCGCCTTCTGCCAGGCGCCTTCGTGCAGGGCGTTGCTGGCACGCCATTGTTCCAGGCGCGTCAGGTCCGCCTCGCTGGCGCCGCCAGAATCCAGCAGCGCCAGCCAGCCGGCGGCTGCTCGCAGCGCATCGCGAAGCCCAGGGGAATGGTCAGTCATTGCAAATCGGCCAGCAGGCAATGCTCATAGGCTTGCGCCATGTAGCGCTTTACCGAGCGTTCGCAAACGCCCAGCCGCTGGCTGATCTCGGCGTAGCCCAGGCCTTCCAGCTGGCTCCAGAGAAAGGCCTTGCGCACCGGGGCTTTCAGGCCATCGAGCAATTCATCCAGCGCTTGCAGGGTTTCCAGCAGAACCCAGCGCTGCTCTGGCGAAGGCACGTGCTGCTCGGGCAACTGCGCCAATGCTTCGAGGTAGGCTTGTTCCAGGCTGCGCCGCTGGTAGAAGTTGCTGAGCAGGCGCTTGCCCACGGTCAGCAGGTAGGCGCGTGGCTCGCGGATGTCTGCCAGCGGCTGGGCACTGGCGAGGATGCGCAGGAAGGTATCCTGGCTGAGGTCGGCGGCGTCCCAGGCATTGCCCATGCGCCGGCGCAGCCAGGTTTCCAGCCAGCCGCGGTGCTCACGGTACAAGGCAGGCAGGCTGGGTTGCGATGGCGGCGCGGCGTCGATCATGGCGAAGGCCCTGCAGTGGCGCAAATAGGATTAATTCTAATTTACACTGCACCACAGCACCAAGCGCTTTGTTACCCGTCAGGCAATCGCCGCGTCCACCAGCACCTGGGCTTCCTGCACCAGGCGCTGCAGGTGCGCCTCGTCGATGAAGCTTTCGGCGTAGATCTTGTAGATGTCCTCGGTGCCCGACGGGCGCGCGGCGAACCAGCCATTGGCGGTCATCACCTTCAGCCCGCCGATGGCCTGGCCATTGCCCGGGGCATGGCTGAGGATCTTCACGATCGGCTCACCGGCCAGCTCGGTCGACTTCACCTGCTCCGGCGCCAGCTTGCTCAGCAGGGCCTTCTGCCGGGCGTCGGCCTTGGCCTCGACGCGGGTGGCGTACGGCTTGCCGAGCGCTTCGGTGAGGTCGGCATAGGCCTGGCTCGGGTTGCGACCGGTACGCGCGGTCATCTCGGCAGCCAGCAAGGCGGGGATCAGGCCATCCTTGTCGGTGGCCCACACCGAGCCGTCGCGGCGCAGGAACGACGCACCGGCGCTCTCCTCGCCACCAAAGCCCAGCGAACCGTCGAACAGTCCTTGGGCAAAGAACTTGAAGCCTACCGGCACTTCATAAAGGTCGCGACCAAGGCGCGTGGTGACGCGGTCGATCATGCCGCTGGACACCACGGTTTTGCCGACGGCAGCGTCGCTGCGCCACTGCGGGCGATGGCGGTACAGGTAGTCGATGGCCACGGCCAGGTAGTTGTTCGGCTGCAGCAGGCCATCGGCGGTGACGATGCCGTGGCGGTCGTGGTCCGGGTCGCAGGCGAAGGCCACGTCGAAGCGCTCGCGCAGGCCGATCAGGCCCTGCATGGCGTACGGCGAGGACGGGTCCATGCGGATCTGGCCATCCCAGTCGACGGTCATGAAGCGAAAGGTCGGGTCGACCTCGGTGTTCACCACTTCCAGGTCAAGCTTGTAGTGCTCGGCAATGGCCGACCAGTAGCGCACCCCTGCCCCGCCCAGCGGGTCTACACCGAGGCGCAGCTTGGCGCTGCGGATGATGTCGAAATCGATCACGTTTTCCAGGTCGGCCACATAGCTGCCTACGTAGTCGTGGCGCTGGGTGGTCGGTGCCTGCAGCGCCTGGGCATGGTCCATGCGCTTGACGCCCGCCAGGTCAGCCGCCAGCAGCTCGTTGGCCTTGGCCTCGACCCACTTGGTCACGTCGCTGTCGGCCGGCCCGCCATTGGGCGGGTTGTACTTGAAGCCACCGCTTTGCGGCGGGTTGTGCGACGGGGTAATGACGATGCCATCGGCCAGGCCCTGCTCGCGGCGACGGTTGTAGCAGAGGATGGCGTGGGACACGGCCGGCGTCGGCGTGTACTCGTCATCCTTGGACAACATCACCTGCACGCCATTGGCCGCCAGCACTTCCAGGGCGCTGGCGGTG
>NZ_JABMCW010000132.1:0-14033 GCF_013179705.1 Pseudomonas sp. CM25
GCACTTGCGGGAAAAAGCGGCTATTAAGCGTTTGACTGTCACCATGAGCGAGACAATGAACCCTTACGAAGATATGCGCATCTTTGCTCAGGTCATGGAGGCCGGCAGTTTCACCGCTGCGGCCGACCGCCTGGGCATGTCCAAGCAATCGGTCAGCCGGCGCCTGATGCAACTCGAAGAGCGCCTGGGTGTACGCCTGCTCAACCGCTCTACCCGGCGGCTGGACGCCACGCCGCTGGGCCAGCACTACTATCAGTCAGCCCTGCGCCTGCTGGGCGAGGTGCAGCAGGTGGAGCACGACATCAGCGGCCAGGCCCAGGCTTTGCGCGGCACGTTGCGCCTCAGCGCACCGCTGTCGTTTGCCATGGCGCACCTGGGCTGCCTGATGACCGAGTTCCTGCAGTTGCATCCGCAGGTGGATGTGGAGGTAGACCTGAGTGACCGCGCCGTCGACCTGATCGGTGAGGGATACGACCTGGCGCTGCGCATTGGCGCGCTGGAGGACTCCAGCCTGATCGCGCGGCGCATTGCCGGTGTCGAGCGAGTGTACTGTGCGAGCCCGGCCTACCTGCAGGCCCAGGGCGTGCCCGCCGCGCCGGATGAGCTGGCCGGACATGCCTGCCTGCCCTATGGCCATGCGCGGCAGGTGCAGTGGCAGTTCCGCCAGGGCGGCAAGGTGCAGGCGATCCAGGTGACCGGGCGCATGCGGGCGAACAATGGCGAGTTGTTGCGCGATGCCGCGATTGCCGGGATGGGGGTAACGTATCTGCCGACGTTCATCGTTGGCCAGGCGTTGGCAGATGGGCGGCTGCTGCGCGTGCTGGACGCGTGGACGCCGCCGGCGTTGCAGCTGTCGGCGGTGTATCCGCAGCACCGCCAGGTGGCGCGGCCGGTGCAGGGCTTTGTGAATTTTCTGCGCGAGCGCCTGGTGCAGCTTTGAACTGCATGCCCGGCGGCGGATAAAGCCACTGCGGACGGGCTTTGCAACCATCGCGGCGCGACGTGTTCAGGCTATGCTTGCTCCATGAGCACACCTCCCTCTCTGCGCCAACCCTGCCCACCGGGTGCCTGCAATTGCGGCCGTGAACATCTGGTCGATCACCCGCAAGCGGCCCAACGCATTCTCCTGCTGACGCGTCAGGAGGAAAAGCGCCTGCTCGAACGCCTGGAAAATATCAGCGACCTGAATGATTTGCAGCGCCTGCAGCAACGGCTGTACGAGAACCTTGACATCCGTGTCCACATCGCCCCCGGCTTCAACGAAGTGCGGACCATGCGCGGCATCGTCATCGAACTGGACGACCAGCCCGGCCTTTGCCGAAAGACCCGGCAAGCGATCCCCGCCGCGATCCGTCGTGGGCTGGAACGCAACCCGCAGGTCGCCTTCCGCCTGCTCGATAGCCATGACCTGCTGGGTGATGCCTGACGAACCAGCAAGGCCTGCCCTTGGCGGCCGAAACCGGTCATATCGGCTTAATTTTCCTGCTGCCTCCCACGTCTATCTGAAAGCCCCTCTGCGCAGTGCGCGCAGCGGCATTCATCACTCAAGGAGACAGGCAATGACTTCCGTTTTCGACCGCGACGATATCCAGTTCCAGGTAGTGGTCAACCACGAAGAGCAATACTCGATCTGGCCCGACTACAAGGCCATCCCCAACGGCTGGCGTGCCGTGGGCAAAAGCGGCCTGAAGAAGGACTGCCTGGCCTACATCGACGAGGTCTGGACCGACATGCGCCCGCTGAGCCTGCGCCAGAAAATGGCCGAAGCCGCCGCCCAGTGACCACGGTGACCCTGCTGTGCCTGCCATATTCAGGGGCCAGCGCCATGGTCTACAGCCGCTGGCGGCGCAAGCTACCCGCGTGGCTGCAGGTACGCCCGGTGGAGCTGCCCGGGCGCGGTGCGCGCATGGCCGAGCCGTTGCACACCGACATGCAGGCGCTGGCCCGGCAACTGGCCAGCGAACAGCGCCTGGCGGCCAGTGCCCCCTATGCGCTGCTGGGTCACAGCCTGGGCGCGCTGCTGGCCTTCGAGCTGGCCCACGAGCTGCAGGCGCTGGGCTGTCCGCCACCGCTGGCGCTGTTCGCCTGCGGCACGGCGGCACCGACCCGGCGCGAAGACTACGACGGCAAGAACTGGCGCGAGCCCAAGAGCGACGCGGAGCTCATCAGTGAGTTGCGCGAGCTGCAGGGTACGCCCGAGGAAGTGCTGGGTAACGCCGAGCTGATGAGCCTGACCCTGCCGACCCTGCGCGCCGACTTTCTGCTGTGCGGTACCTACGCCTACCGCCAGCGGCCTGCACTGCAGTGCCCACTGCATGTGCTGGGCGGCACCGATGACCGGGCAAATGACGAGCAGCTTCAGGCTTGGCGCAAGGAAACCCAAGGCGCGTTTTCGCTGCAGATGTTCACCGGTGGCCACTTCTTCATCCATGAGCATGAAGACAACGTGCTCGACGCGCTGACCGCGTCACTGCAGCCGCTTCGGCTGTCAGCCTGATTGACGTCACTGCTTGCCTGGGGGAGGCTAGGGCTTTTCCCAGGCAAGGGGCTGACAATGCTGATTGATCCACTCAAGGCCACGCTGCTGGTCGTCGACATCCAGGAAAAACTCATCGGCGCCATGAGCGACGCCGAAGGCACGCGTGCGCGCGCCCGCTGGTTGCTGGCGGCGACCGCCGAGCTGGAACTGCCGACGGTGATTTCCGAGCAGTACCCCAAAGGCCTTGGCCATACCCTGGCGGCGTTGCTGGCCGCAGCGCCGGCCGCCGAAGTGGTGGAGAAAAGCCATTTTTCCTGCGTGGCCGCCGGGTGCCTGCCGGCGAGCCTGATGGCACGTGATCAGGTGATCGTCTGCGGCATGGAGACCCACGTCTGCGTGCTGCAGACCGTGCTTGGCCTGCTGGCGCTGGGCAAGCAGGTATTCGTGGTCGAGGATGCCTGCGACAGCCGCACCCCGGCAAGCAAAGCGGCGGGCCTGGCCCGCATGCGTGCTGCAGGTGCGCAAGTGGTGACCCGCGAAATGGTGCTGTTCGAGCTGATGGGCAGTGCCAGCCACCCGCTGTTCCGCCACATCAGCAAAACCTACCTGGTCGGTGAACAGCCCTGAACGGTCGGTTACTGGCTATCGGCTTGATCGCCCTGACGCTGCTGCAAGGCTGCGCCGGGCGTCGCGAGGAGGCCCCTGAAGCGGACCCGGCCAAGGTCCGCGGGCAATTGCTGCGGCTGTTGCCTGCCCAAACCAAGGACCGCGAGGGCTGGGCGCGAGACATTCAGGTGGCGTTCGAGGCCCAGCGCCTTGCCCCGAGCAAAAGCAACCTGTGCGCGGTACTGGCGGTGACCGAGCAGGAGTCCACCTTCAACGCCGACCCGCAGGTGCCCAACCTCGGGCGTATCGCCCGTGAGGAAATCGACCGCCGCGCTGCGCGTCTGAATATTCCCAGGCTGCTTGTCGATGGTTTGCTGAAAACGCCTTCGGGCAACGGCCAGAGCTACCAGCAGCGTTTGCAGGCGGTGCGCAGCGAAAGGCAGCTAAGCGAACTGTACGACGAGGTCATCGCCCGTGTGCCGTTGGGCAAGACCCTGCTCGGGGGGCTCAACCCGGTGCACACCGGTGGGCCGATGCAGGTCAGCATCGACTTCGCGCAACAGCATGCGCAGGCTTACCCATACAGCCACGAAGGCAGCATTCGCCAGGAAGTGTTCTCCCGGCGTGGTGGCCTGTATTTCGGCATCGCGCACCTGCTGGGCTACCCCGTCAGCTATGACCGCAAGCTCTACCGGTTTGCCGATTTCAACGCGGGCTGGTACGCCAGCCGTAATGCGGCGTTTCAGGCAGCACTGAGCAAGGCGACCGGCGTGCAGCTGGCGCTGGACGGGGACCTTATTGCACCCGGAGCGATCATGCCCGGCACCACTGAACTGGCGGCGCGCAAGCTGGGCGTGAAGTTGGGGCTGCGCCACCCGCAGATTCGCAGCCAGCTGGAGGAGGGCGACAGCTTGGCCTTCGAGGACAGCAAACTGTACAGTGGGGTGTTTGCCCTGGCCGATGCTGCGGCAGGCAAACCGGTGCCAAGGGCGGTGCTGCCGGGCATTGAACTGAAAAGCCCGAAGATCACCCGCAAGCTGACCACGGCGTGGTTTGCCGGGCGGGTGGATGAGCGCTATAGACGGTGTTTGAAGCGTTAGATTCATGTTGCCTGTGCCGGCCCGCGAATAGGCCGGCACAGGCACCATCAGCTTTCGCTCAATGCCCCGACAACCTGGTCAACACTGGCCTTCAAACCGGCAAACGCATCCTCAGGGTCACTGTCCACCACCAACAGCTTCGCGCCGGCCGCCTTGATCACCTCAGCCACCGCTGCTTCCGGCTGGCGATGGTCCAGCACCAAGGCTACATCCTGTGCCTTCAGGTTTTCCCCCAGCGCCTTGAGCGCAGCAGCGTCCCATTCGGCCGGCAGCGCCTGCTCGACCACATCCAGGTTCAAGCCGCTGGCCAGGTAACCCAAGCGTTCGGACAGGCTCACCACCGTCAGGTTGTCGACCTTCGCCAGACGGGTCTGGCTATTGGCCGAAAGCTCCAGCAACTGGCGCTTGAGCCCCGCCAGGTTGACCTGGATCTTCGGCTTGTCGTCCGGCGACAGCCGCTCCAGGTCGTTGGCCACCACATCCGCCATGCGCCCGAGGTTGGTCGGGTTGAGCCACGGGTAGGCAGCATACGCATCGTCACCGCTCACCGCGATGCCGGGCAGTGCGCCATCTACCGGCCGTGCGGCATCGATCTCGACAATGCGGATGTTGCTGCGCCGGGCCATCGGGTACAACGGGTCGTCACGCCATATCGAGCGCACGCCGATCACCGCATCGGCCTGCAGCGCCGCCTTGTCCAGGCTGGCCCCGCCACGCCCGCTGAAATAGGACGGCTGGCGGCTGGCTGGCAGGTTGGCCGGCGCTGCGCGCTTTAGCTGCACTGGCGTGCCGTCCAGCAGGGCGCTGGCCAGGCTGTGGGTGACGGGCAGGGTGGTGAGTACTTGCGTGGCGAAAGACAGCGACGGCAGGCCGGCCAGGGCCAGCGCCAGGGTCAGGCGTTTCAGGTTCATGCCGGGTTTCCTTGCAGGCGGGGGACGAGGGCGCGGGCGAGCGCGGCCAGGGCGAAACAGATACCGGCGACCAGAATGATCGCGGCGCCCGACGGCACCGGCAGGTCGAACACGATCGGCAGCAGGATGCCGAACAGGGTGCTTACCGTGGCGATCAGCACCGAGACGAAGAAAAACCCTTTGAGCGACTGGCTGACCAGGCGCGCGGCAGCGGCGGGTATCACCAGCAGCGCCCCCACCAGGATCGCCCCGATCACCTTCACCGCGGCCACGGTTACCAAGGTCACCAGCACCACGAACAGGTAGTCCAGGGTTTTTACCGCCACCCCGCGCACGGCCGCCAGTTGCGGGTTGAAACTGGCCAGCATGATGCGGTTGTACAGCGGCAATGCCAGCGCCAGCACCAGCACCGCGACGATACCCAGCACTACCAGGTCCTGGCCGCTGACCGTCAGCACCGAGCCGAACAATACGTTCTCGAGGATGTGCACGTTGATCTTGCCTGCCAGCATCAGCAGCAGGCTGGCGCCCAGCGCCAGCGACACCGACAGGAACACGCCGATCAGCGTGTCTGGCGACAGCCCGGTGCGGTTGCGCAGGAAGTTGAGCAGGATGCCGAACAGCAGGCAATAGCCGAACAGGCTGCCGTAGGGCCCGGTGTAGGGCTCGCCCAGCAGAATGCCGACGGCTACGCCGGTCAGTGCGGCATGGCCCACCGCTTCGGAGAAGAAGGCAAAGCGCTTGACCACCACCAGGGTGCCCAGGCCCCCCAGCACCGGCCCGATCATCAGCCCGGCCAGCAGGGCATTGACCACGAAGCCATAGGCCAGTGCCTCGGGCAGATAGCCGGCGGTGGCCCAGTCCTGGACCAGTTGGCGGAATGCTTCAAAACTCATGATGCAAGGCTCTCGCTGCGCGGGTGGACGGAGAACAGCCCCAGCAGGCGCTCCGGGGTCAGGGCCTGAGCGGGTGGGGCGTCGAACAGCACCTTGCGGCTCAGGCCGGTCACTCGGTCGGCCAGGCGCAGCACGGCTTCCAGGTCGTGCTCGATCCACAGCACGGTGGTGCCAGCCTGGCGCCAGCGTTGCAGCAGCTGTTCGAACACCTGGATGCCGGCTTCATCAAGCGCCGACATCGGCTCGTCCAGTACCAGCAACTGCGGCTCGGGGATCAGCCCCTGGGCCAGCAGCACGCGCTGGCGTTCGCCGCCAGACAACGCGCCCATGCGCCGCCCGCGCTTGTCGAGCATACCGACCTGCGCCAGGGCCGCATCGATGGCCGGTTGCACGCGCCGGGACAGGCCGAGAAAGGCCGGGCGGCGCTGACACATGGCAGCCATGAAATCGTCGACGGTCATCGGCAGGCCACGGTCGAACTCCAGTGCCTGCGGCACGTAGCCGATCACTTCGCGTTCACCCGGCCAGTGCAGGGTCAGTTGGCCCTGGTGGGGCATCTGCCCGAGCAGGGTCTTGATCAACGAGCTCTTGCCACCGCCGTTGGGCCCGACGATGGCGTGCACGCTGCCGGCGGCCACGCTGAAGCTGACCTGTTCGAGGATGCGCGTGCGGCCCAGGGTCAGGTCGATGTCGGCGAACTCGATGCGTGGCCCGCTGGCTGCTACCAGGTTGGCGGCGGCAGTCATGCGCGGTTCTCCTGGATGGCGCGGACCACGGTGTCGAGGTTGCGCTTCATTTCCACTTCGTATTTTTCCTTGGTGTATTCGCCGTAGGAAATGTGCGTCAGTGGGTAAAGGCGCACGCCGGATTCACGCTGGATGGTTTCGACGTACGCCGACGGGAAGTCCATTTCCGAGAAGATCACCCGCACGTCCAGGGCCTTGAGCTGGTCGATGGTCTTTTTCAGCTGAGCCGGGCTGGGTTCGATGCCGTGGGCTGGTTCGACCACTGCAGTGACCTCGAGGCCGAAGTCGCGTACCAGGTAGTCGTAGGCAGCGTGGATGGTGGCAACCCGGAACGTGGCGCTTGGCGCTTCGGTGACCTTGGCCAGGGCCTCGGCCCGCAGGCCGCGCAGGCGCTTGGCATACGCACGGGCGTTTTGCGTGTACAGCTTGGCGTTGTCCGGGTCGAGCTTGCCCAGTTCGCGGGCGATGTTGTTGACCTGGGCGATGGTGGTGCTGATCGACAGGAAGGTGTGCGGGTTGACCACCTTGCCGGCGCCACGCGCGGCAATGCCGGTGGCCGCCAGCAGGGGTACGTTCTGGTTGGCCTCGATCGTGTTGATGCCGGGCTTTTCGCTGGCGGCGATCATGCGGTCGGCGAAGTCGTCATGGCCGACACCGTTGAGCACCACCACGTCCAGCGTGCCGATGCGCTTGATGTCCTCGGCGCGTGGCTCGTAGGCGTGGGGGTTGAAGCCTGCCGGAATCAGCGGCACCACCTCGGCCTTGTCGCCGACGATGTTGCTCACGTAGCTGTAGTAGGGGTGCAGGGTGATGCCGATACGCAGCGGCTTGCCGTTGTCGGCCAGCACCAGGGTCGGCAGGGCAAGGGCCACGAGCAGGGCGAGGGCGGAGCGGAACATGGGAGAGTCCTTCGGTTCAGTGACGGTGTTCGCGGGTAACCCCGGCGTCGTAGTGGCTGACCACCTGTTGCCAGCCGGCGGCGATCAATGCGGCCTGGCCGAGGTCGTCCGGGGGCACGGCGGCGCTGTCGCGGCGCAGCCAGACATCGGCTTGGCCGCTGCTGTCGGCTGGCAGAATCAACAGCAGGCTGCCGGCAACCTCTGGGGCCTGGCTGCGCCCCAGGTAGGCGCCGGCATCCAGCCATGACCACTGGTGCCCGCCGCGGCTCTGGCTGCCGACATCGACCACGAACGGCGGCAGGCCCTCTTCGGCCAGGGCCGGCACGCTGGGCGTGGCGGCGGTTTCTTCGCGCAGCAGCTGGATCTCGTCGAAGGCTACCCGCAGGTCGGTGTACAGGCCTTGCTCGGCGGCGGTAAGGTCGCGGCGGGCGTCGATCTGGTGGCTGGCAATGGCCTGTTCATCCTCACGCTCACCGCGCAGCAGCACCACACTGGCAGCGAGCACCACGATCAGCAGGCTGACCAGCAGCACATACAGGGTTTCGTGCCCGGCGCCGGCCGGGCGAATCACCTGGGCGCGGCTCATGGCTGCGGGATATCGGCGTAGTCGACTTCCACCACGTGCCCGGGGCCGGCGTCGAACAGCACGTAGAACTCGCCGTCAGGGCGCTTGAAGGTCAACGTCGAATCGTCGCCCAGCTTGCCGCCGACCAGCACTTGCTCGTCGTAACCGATCACATCCAGGGTCACCCCGGGGGCACCGCTGCCGTCCGAGAAGCCACCGGTGCATTTGACCTGGCCGCTGGCCAGCTCTTCGCACTCGCACATCGGGTTGTGCGCCAGGGCGGGGCTGGCGGCCAGCGCCAGCAGGGGCAGGGCGAGGGTGCGTAGCAGCTGTTTCATTTCTTGCCTCCTTGTTTTTCGAGCCAGGCCACGGTGGCCGGCGATGCCTTCGCGAGCGGGACCGACGCCTGGTGCATGCTGCCGTCCCAGCCTTCCAGGGTGATCCAGATCTGTGCGTCGGGCTTGGTGCGCGGCGGGATCGGCAGCGAGGTGCCCATGTTGTACGGCGCGCCGAAAAAAATCGTGCCGGCGGCTCGCAGGCTGCGCGGTTTGCCGATGCGCAGGTAGGCCGCCTTGACGTCCTTGACGCACGCCTTGCACAGCGCAGCGTTGAACGACTTGAAGTTGCCGGCCGGGCCGTCGGCGCGTGGCGGCTCGTCGCGCAGTTCGGCAAGGCTCAGGCTATAGGGGCCGACCTGGATGTCGCTGATCAGGTTGGCGCCCAGGCCGGCGTCGCCGCGAAACAGCCTGGCGTCGGCGAAGTACTTGGGCATGAAGCCCAGCGGAATGAGGATCAGCAGAATGTTCAGGTGAAACCGCCACTTCAGCCAGAACTGCTTCAGCGGGCTTGCGGGCAGGGCTTGGGCCTGGCTCATGGGTGCATCTCCACGGTGGATTCACTGCGTGCCGCCCGCGGCGCCCGCTCGCTGCGCTTGATGGCGGCGGCGGTGGCCTGGGCGGTGCGTCTGGTCCAGATCAGCAAGCCGCTGAACACCATCATGGTGAGGACCAGACCGAAGAAGAACCACACCAGCTTGATCGGCAAACCGCCGAAGTCACCGGTGTGCAGCGGGCGCATGGACTCGGTGACGAACTCCAGGGCGGAGCGGTCGCTGATCTCGAACTGGCTGTCGACATTACGGGTGTAGGGGTTCACCGAGGCGCTCTGGAACATCAGCGGGTACCAGCCCGGCCCGGCCAGGGTGACATGACTGTAGGCGGTGGCTGGCAGCGAAATGAAGTTGATTTCCAGCCCCGGAATGGCCAGGCCGGCAATGCGCGCCGCTTCATCCAGGTCGATGCGCGGTGCCGGGCTGCCGTCCGCGGTTTGCGGTACGTCCTCACGGGCGATCACCGGCACGATGGGCCGGCTGGAAATGGTGATGTGGTTGTCGAACAGGATTGCCTGGATCAGGAACCAGGTGCCGGTGATGGAAATGACCGCAATGAACCAGATCGACCAGACCCCGGCCAGGCGGTGCAGGTCGCCCCAGAAGATTCGCGAGCCATGGCCGGTGCGCACCGGTTTGAAGAAACCCTTCCAGAATTTCTTGTACACCACCAGCCCGGTGACCAGCGAAGCCAGCATGGGCAGGCCGAGCAGTGACACCAGATACCAGCCCCAACTGAAGCCATTGGTGAACGGCACCAGCCACCAGCCGTGCAGGGCGCGGGTGAAAGCCTCGAAGTTGAAGTCCGGGGTCTTGCCCTGGATGGCCCCGGTGTAGGGGTTTACATAAAGCGTCGGGCTGGTGCCGTCGGGCAGGGTCACGTTTGCTTTCACTGCAAAGTGCGAACCATCCGGCTGGCTCAGCCGTTCCACCACCATGTCCGGCTCGGCCTTGTTCAAAGCCTCCAGCACCTGCTGGAAGCTCATGCGCTGGACATCGGTATCGGGCTTGTTGGCACGCACGGCCGGGTCGGCCAACCAGACAATTTCCTGGCTGACCACGGCGAGCATGCCGGTAAAACAGACGATCAGCACAAAGAACCAGATCGGCAGGGCTAGCCAGCTGTGGACCAGGAACCACAGCCTGGATTTGGATTTTTTCGGTGATTTGGCCATCAGACGGTCTTCTGCAATGGGTGGTCGAGCGTGTGCCCAACCAAAGAGGGCTGTACTGATAAGGACGAATGAGAATCGAAAACCTGCCTTTTTAAATGCAAGCAAATGTTTCAAACGACAAGAGCCGGCCTGCGCACGAGGCGTCAGGCCGGCTTTTCGGTAGCTGGCGAAGGGGTCAGGCGCGGGTCATGGCCACTGCGGCTTGCGGCCTGCCGTGCAGTTGCGCCAGGTCGTGGTACAGCGCCCGGCCGATTTCTGCTGCGCGCGCCGGCAGCACCGACAGCAGGGTATCGCTCAGCCCATGGCTGTTCTCGCAGAACCCTTGCAGGTACACCGAGGCCTGCAGGTCGGGCCTGGCCAGCACGCGGTAATGGCGGTCGACGCTGAAATCGTCCAGGTAGCCGGCCAGCGGCGCCAGCAGGTCGCGGTGCGAGCGGCGTTCGTAGCCGGTGGCCAGGATTACCGCATCGTAGCGGTGGGTTTGCTGCTGGCTGGTGGCCAGGTCGCGCAGGGTCAGCTCCAGCCCGTCGCGGGTGGCCACCACCGCCTCTACCTGGCGCCGGCACAGCACGTTGTGGCGGTGCTGGTGGGCGACTTTCTGCCGGTAGAGGATGCCGTAGATGCGCTCGATGAGGTTGAGGTCGACCACCGAGTAGTTGGTGTTGTGGTATTCGCCCAGCAGCTTGCTGCGCTGGTCGGCCGGTTCGTTGTAGACAAGGTCGGTGTAGTCCGGCGAGAAGATCTCGTTGACGAACGGGCTGTCGTCAGCGGGCTTGAGGGCGGAGCCGCGCAGGATCATGTCGACCTTGACCGACGGGTAGCTGTCGTTGAGGTCGATGAACGCCTCGGCGGCGCTCTGGCCAGAACCGATCACGGCAATGCGCATCGGTTTGCCGGCGCTGCACGGCAGCTTGTTGAGGCTGCTGAGGTACTGGGAATGGTGGAATACCCGCGGGTCGTCCTTGAACGCGCCGAACTTTTCCGGAATTTTCGGCGTGCCGCCGCTGCCGACCACCACCGAACGGGTACGGCGGCTGTATTCGCGGCCCTGTGCGTCGCGCGATACCAGGCGCAGGTGTTCGACCCGGCCGCCGTGCAGCTCAGGTTCGATACGCAGCACTTCCTGGCCGTACACCGCCTGGGTAGCGAAATGCTCGGCGGCCCAGCGCAGGTAGTCGTTGTACTCCAGGCGGCAGGGGTAGAAGGTGCCGAGGTTGATGAAGTCGGCCAGGCGCTGCTTCTGGTGCAGGTAATTGACGAACGTGTACGGGCTGGTGGGGTTGCGCAGCGACACCAGGTCCTTGAGGAACGAGATCTGCAACTCGCTCTGGGTGGCCAGGGTCTCGCCGTGCCAGCGGTAGTCCTGCTGTTTGTCGATGAATAGCGCGTCGAGGGCATGGCCCTGGGACTCGGCGAGTTCCTCCAGGGCAATGGCCAAGGCCAGGTTGGAAGGGCCGAAGCCCACGCCGATCAGATCTTTGATGGTTTCCTGCTGTGCAGACTGGCTCATGGCTGCGATTCCCTGAATGGTCGAATGTGGACGCCCGCCGGGGCTCCGGCTCCTGCGCAAGTACAGATTGGAACGAGCCACCCGCGGGGGAATTTAAGGGGGCTAAAGAACTGCGTGGCGCGGCCGATAGGGGGGTTACGGCAGGGACCAAACTTCGAAGCAGGGAATCGACATGAGTGGAATTACGGCAGGCAACCTGATGATCAACGGCGTTTCAGCGCAGGCACTGAGCGCCACCGCCGCCACCGAGCGCGAGCAGGCCAGACAGGCCGGTGAGGCACTGGGCCCGTTGAGCGTGAGTAGCGACAGCATGAAGGTTTCGGCGGGTAGCCAGGCGCAACCTGCAGACAGTGAAGACAGCGGCGAATCGGAGTCGATGAAGGAACTGCGTCAGCTGATCAAGGATTTGCAGAAGCAGCTGGCCGAGGAACAGAAGCAGCTGGCTGCGTTGCAGAACAGCAAGATGGACGAGGCTGCCAAGACGGCCGCGATAGGGGCCAAGCAGGCGAGCATTGCCACCCTCAACGGGCTGATCCTCGCAGCGACCGCGCAGTTGCTGGAGCTGTTGCAGCAGGAAGGCGGCAGCAGCGCGGGCGGAATGGTCAGCGCCACGGCCTAGCTATTGACTGGCCACCCCACAGGGTCCCTGCTAAATCAGTAAGTTATGTGCAGTTCTATGAGAGCGGGTTCGAACCCGCTCCTGAAGGGGCGCCATGTCGGGCAACTACTCGGACGCCAGCCGGCTCTTGCTCTGGCGGTCCGACTTGTACTGCATGGCCACTGCCGGCGCCGGCTTGGCGCTGCCGGTTTCCAGCCACTGGCGCATACGGCTGGCATCGGCGAAGTGGGTGTACTTGCCGAAGGCATCAAGAATCACCATGGCCACCGGACGGTTGTCCATGCGGGTCAGCAGCACCAGGCAGTGCCCGGCTTCGTTGGTGAAACCGGTCTTGGTCAGCTTGATGTCCCAGTTGCTCTTGTTCACCAGGTGGTCGGTGTTACGGAAGCCCAGGGTGTAGTTGGGCTTGCGGAACGCCACGGTCTTTTCGCGGGTGGTCGACAGCTCGCTAAGCATCGGGTACTTGCGCGAGGCCATCAGCAGCTTGGCCAGGTCGCGGGCGCTGGACACGTTCTGGGTCGACAGGCCGGTCGGCTCGACGTAGCGGGTGTGTGCCATGCCCAGGCTGCGAGCCTTGGCATTCATCGCCTTGATGAACGCCGGGTAGCCGCCGGGGTAGGCGTTGGCCAGGGTATTGGCCGCGCGGTTTTCCGACGACATCAGGGTAATCAGCAAGGTTTCGCGGCGGTCCAGTTGGCTACCCAACCGCACGCGCGAATACACGCCTTTCATTTCCGGGTTGTTGGCAATGGTCATGGTGAGCATCTCATCCATGGGCAGCTTGGCGTCCAGCACCACCATTGCCGTCATCAGCTTGGTCACCGAGGCAATCGGCACCACACGGTCGGCGTGGCTCGAATACAGCTCCTGGTTGCTGTTCAGGTCGATCAGCAAGGCGCTGCCTGAAGCAAGGTGCAGCTTGGAGGGGTCACGCTGGACCTGGGCCGGGGGTTGTGCAGCAGCGGTCGACGGAAGGGTCGCAGTACCTGTGAGCAACAGCAGCAGGCTGAGGATGGACAGGGATGTTTTCACGTTGAGGCTCACTAAAGGTTGGTATGTCGTTGGCTGTGCAAGGGTTTTCCCCCAAAAAACCGATGCATTGTGGAGTATGGCCCAAACGGTGTCGAATGCCTTATGACTAAAGGGCGCAAGGTGAAGGATATTTAATCCTGGCCTGAAATACCCGCCGGATCGGGACCGCGCAGCGGCCCCTTTTGCCGGGCTCAGGCATGCATCAGCGAGAGCTCGCTGATGATGCAGATCGAACCGTCATCAGCCGGTGTGGTATCGGTGTAGTCGAGCTGGTTGTACACCCCGCCATGAAACTCGAACAACTGCGGCGCCCAGGTGCTGTCCAGTTGCAGGTCGCCAGACGCGCCAGACACGCCGTTGCAACTGGCCGTGACGTTGACCACACCTGCGGCCGTGACATGGATGCTGACCTTGAACGCTGCCCCCAGCGCTACGCCTTTCAGCACCGTGGAGTTCACCGGATCGGCCTGGTTGTAGGTGCGCCGAAACCCCAAGGTGATATTGCCCTTGTTCCAGAACACCTTCACTGGCGGGCCGTCGTCCCCGCGCACGTGCATCTGGGCGATGACCACCTTCTGCGCTGCATTGACCTTGGTCAGCGTCATG
>NZ_JABMCW010000133.1:0-13969 GCF_013179705.1 Pseudomonas sp. CM25
GGATGGCCAGGATCAGCCCGGCAACCACCGCAATGGCCACCAGCTCCAGGGTCAGGGTCGCACCCTGGGCCAGGCGTGGCAGCCATTTGAAGATGACTTCCCAATTCATTGTTCGGCCCTCGCAAAGCCGCGAGCGGCGCGTTTTTCCATGAAGTGCATGCCGGTCATGGCAATGACGGTCAGGCTCAGGTAGATGCAGGCCGCGACCATGTAGAAGGTGAACGGCTCTTTGGTCACGGTCACGCCAATTTGCGAATGACGCATGATTTCTTCCAGGCCGATTACCGACACCAGTGCGGTGTCCTTCATCAGGATCATGAACAGGTTGCCAAGGCCGGGCAAAGCGATGCGCCACATTTGCGGCAGGATGATCCGCGACAGGATGCGGCCTCTGGACAGGCCCAGTGCCAGGCCGGCTTCACGGTGGCCCTTGGGGATCGCCAGGATCGCGCCGCGGAACACTTCGGTGGCATAGGCGCCGAAGCACAGGCCCAGGGCGATAACCCCCGCAGCGAAGGCGCTGAGCTCCAGGCCCGGCATGTTCAGGGCTTCACCCAGGCTGTTCATCAAGCCCACGGTGCCGAAATAGATAAGCAGGACCCACAGCAGCTCGGGCACGCCGCGCACCAGGGTCGAGTAGAAACCGCCAAGCCATTGCAGCGGCTTGAGCGGGGAGGTCTTGGCCAGGGCGCCGAGCAGGCCCAGCACCAGCCCCAGCAGCAAGGCGCAAAGCGCCAGTTTTACGGTCATCACGGTGCCGGCCATCATGGCCGGACCGAATCCGTGCAGGTCGATATTCATGGGCAGGTCATTCTAGGGACAGGCGCGCCACAAGGGCGCGCCGGTCAGGGCGGGTCATTCGATGCTGAACGGGAAGTACTTGTCGTTGATCTTCTTGTACGTACCGTCGGCTTTGATTTCTGCCAGGGCTTTGTTCAGGTCGTCGCGCAGCTTGGTGTCACCCTTGCGCACGGCAATGCCGATCTTGTCGCTGTCCATCACCGGCTCGCCCTTGAACTCGTAGTTCATGCCGTCTTTGCTTTTCAGCCACTCGTACTGCACGTACTTGTCGGCGAGAATGCCGTCGATGCGGCCGGAAACCAGGTCGAGGTAGGCGTTTTCCTGGGTGTCGTAGAGTTTGACGTCGACATCCGGGAAGTTGTCTTCAAGGTAGGTGCCAGCCAGTGTGGCGCGCTGGGTGCCGATGGTCTTGCCTTTCAGCGAAGCCTTGTCGGTCTTGAAGTCGACGTTTTTCGGCGCAATGAACTGCAGCTTGTTGGAGTAGTAGGGTTCGGTGAAGTCCACCGCCTGCTTGCGCTCGTCGGTGATCGACAGCGACGACACCAGGAAGTCGAACTTCTTGGCGTTCAGGGCCGGGATGATGCCGTCCCAGTCCGAGGTTACAACCGAGCATTCGACTTTCATCTTGGCGCACAGGGCGTCGCCGATGTCCTTGTCGAAGCCGACCACGTTGCCGCTGGCATCCTTGTTGTTGAACGGTGGGTAGGCGGCTTCGATACCCATGCGCAGTTTTTCTGCGGCCATGGCGTTTGCCGACATCACCAGCGTGGCAGCAGCTGCCAGGAGAAACTTCTTGTAAGTGTGCATGTATTGCTCCGTTAGCGGTGGCTGGACATGAATTGCTTGCAACGCGCCGAGGTCGGGTTCTCGAAGACCTGCTGCGGCGATCCCTGCTCTTCGACCAGGCCCTGGTGCAGGAAGACGACTTCACTGGACACATGGCGGGCAAAGCTCATCTCGTGCGTTACCAGCAGCATGGTACGGCCTTCTTCGGCCAGTGCGCGGATAACGTTTAGCACTTCCTGGACCATTTCCGGGTCGAGCGCCGAAGTCGGCTCGTCGAACAGGATGACCTTGGGCTTCATGGCCAGGGTACGGGCAATGGCGGCGCGCTGTTGCTGGCCACCGGAAAGCTGGGCGGGGTAGCTGTGGCGCTTGTCGTAGATGCCGACCTTGTTCAGCAGCGCTTCGGCAGCCTCGATGGCCTCGGCCTTGCTCTGGCCGAGTACGCGGCGTGGCGCCTCGGTGATGTTGTCGAGGATCGACATGTGCGGCCAGAGGTTGAAGTTCTGGAAGACAAAGCCGATTTCGCTGCGCAGGCGGTTGATCTGGCGGTTGTCGGCGGCGAACAGGTCGCCGTTCTTGGCGGGCTTCAGCTTGAGGGCTTCGCCGGCGACCAGGATTTCGCCCTGGTGCGGGTTCTCGAGCAGGTTGATGCAACGCAGCAGGGTGGACTTGCCGGAGCCGGACGACCCCAGGATGGAGATCACGTCACCGTCGCGTGCGGTCAGCGAAATACCCTTGAGAATTTCCTGCTCGCCGTAGCGTTTGTGCAGATTGCGGATTTCCAGCGCGGGCGTGGCCTGAGCCATGTGCGGTCCTCATGTGTTCGGGTGCGTTCCCAGCTGTTGGCGGCCTTCCTGGCGTGCGCCAAGCTAGCATAGCGGCATTATGACGGCCAACAGGGTCGCCAGGGACTCTGGGCATTGGTGGGGCGGTTTGTCGCATCGCTACAGCGTAACGTCGCGCAGATGTCCGCGAAGGTGTCGCCCAGCACCAGAGCCTTGATGAAAAAAGGCGCGATGGTGCCAGCTTTGGCCTGCTCATGGAAGCGGTTTTGACCCATTCGCGGGTAAACCCGCTCCCACAGACCAGACAATCCCTGTAGGAGCGGGTTTACCCGCGAAGGCCGTCACGCGATTTCAAGGTTGTACCCGGCGGTTGCGCTTTTTGGCGTTGCGCTGGTGCATAGGTGTTACCGAGGAGCACCTTTGGTGCATTTGTAAGTGAGTATTTCAGTAATCCGATGATTTGGCGGGCTTTCGGTCATGGTCTGGCCGAATGCCCTCCAAAGCGCAGCCTTGAAGGCTTGCAGTCAATTATGACGAATGGATTCAGCAGCTGGCGCGGTTATTGCCAGCATGAAACCGCCGATTGCAGCGACGCCTAGTCCAACCCCAGGCGCGCCTGGTTTCGCAGTCGGAGTGGTCCACTCCTTACAAAGGTAGTTTTATGAGCGGTAACAATTCCAATGACCTCGCTCAGGGGCTCAAACAACGGCATGTCACCATGCTGTCCATCGCTGGCGTCATCGGTGCCGGCCTGTTCGTAGGCTCCGGCCACGCTATCGCCGCTGCCGGCCCCGCCGTGCTGCTGGCGTATGCCGCCGCCGGTACGCTGGTGGTGCTGGTGATGCGCATGCTGGGGGAAATGGCGGTCGCCTCGCCGGACACCGGTTCGTTTTCCACCTATGCCGACCGCGCCATCGGGCGCTGGGCCGGTTTTACCATTGGCTGGCTGTACTGGTGGTTCTGGGTGCTGGTGATTCCGCTGGAAGCCAACGCCGCCGCGGCCATCCTGCATGCCTGGTTCCCTGCGGTCGACCTTTGGGCGTTCTCGCTGATCATTACCCTGGCGCTGACCCTGACCAACCTGTGCAGCGTGAAGAACTACGGCGAGTTCGAGTTCTGGTTCGCCTTGCTCAAGGTGGTGGCGATCGTCGGCTTCATCGCCGTGGGTTGTGCGGCCTTGTTCGGCTTTGTGCCAGGCAGCCAGGTGAGCGGTGCCAGCCACCTGTTCGATACCCAGGGCTTCATGCCCAATGGCCTGGGCGCGGTACTGGCAGCCATGCTGACCACCATGTTCTCGTTCATGGGTACTGAAATCGTGACCATCGCCGCTGCCGAGTCCAAGGACCCGGGCAAGCAGATCAGCCGCGCCACCAACTCGGTGATCTGGCGTATCTGCCTGTTCTACCTGGTGTCGATCTTCCTGGTCGTGGCCCTGGTGCCGTGGAACGATCCGGCGCTGGCCGAGCTCGGTTCCTACCAGACCGTGCTGAGCCGCATTGGCGTGCCGAATGCCAAGCTGATCGTCGACATCGTCGTGCTGATCGCCGTGACCAGCTGCCTTAACTCGGCGCTGTACACCTCTTCGCGCATGCTGTTCTCGCTGAGCAAGCGGGGTGATGCCCCGGCCATTGCCCAGCGCACTACCAAGGCGGCCACCCCGCATGTGGCGGTATTGCTGTCCACCGCGGCGGCGTTCCTCTGCGTGTTCGCCAACTTCCTGGCCCCGGCGCAGGTGTTCGAGTTCCTGCTGGCCAGCTCCGGCGCCATCGCCTTGCTGGTGTACCTGGTGATTGCCGTGTCGCAGCTGCGCATGCGCGCCAAGCGTGAGGCCAGCGGCGAGCAGATCTCCTTCAAGATGTGGCTGTTCCCGGGCCTGACCTGGGTGACCATTGCCTTCATCGTTGCGGTGCTGGTGGTGATGGCGCTGCGAGAAGATCACCGTGCCGAAATCATCGCGACTGCACTGCTGAGCATTGGTGTGGTGGCGGCGGGCTTGCTGGTGCACCGCAAGCGTGAAGCTGCCGGGCGGGTTGCGCTGGATAACTGATCCGCACTGCAATGAAAAGGCCGCGTCCTGTGCAGGGCGCGGCCTTTTTTTGATGTCGGCGATAGTGCCTGGGCGGGTTACGCAGGTCTATCAGCCAAACTGCTTCTGAAGCTGTTGCTGCTTGGCCACCAGTTCAGAGGCGGCGATATAGGCTTCCTGGAACTCGTCGCTCTCCAGCCAGGCCATGGTGGTGTCTTCGTCAGCGCCGTCCAGCCAGGTGCGGTAGGCATTGAACACCAGCACGATGTAGTCGGTGGCGTGCTCTTCCTTGTGCCCTTTGAGCACCAAAGCCAGCAGCGGGTCGACCAGGAACACCGAGATCATCGGTACCAGGCCGTTTTCCTGGGCTGCCTTCATCTTTTCGAACATCTCTTTGTAGCTGTCCGATTCCATGGCCTTGTTGAACACCTGCTCGATGCTGGCGCTGTCGCCGGCGCTGGCCTTGACCGCCTGGCCGCTGCGTACCATACGGTTTTGCTTGGCCTTGCTGGCGGCGCGCTTGGCGCGTTTCTGTTGCTTGGTGGAGGTGGCCATGGGGGCTAGGGTCCTTGGGTGGTGCTGGAAAAGTGCGTATTGAATCGCAGATGGCAGTGAAACCCAAGCGGCATTGCTGGGTCTGAGTCAGGCTGCCGGACATTCGGCATTCGCTCACAGGACATTCACGGATGAAAGCACCCGTCATGCTCGGCCTGCTGGCCGCCGCCCTGGCCGGCTGTGGCAACATCGCCGCAGTCAAATCCTTCAACACGCCCTATGGCTCGCCAAGTGCCGGCGATACCGCGCGTCTGCGAGTGATCGCCGACGGCATGGTGCGCGCGGTACCGGAAAAGGACTGCGTGGACTGGTACAGCCCCGGTGCCGGGGTGATTGCCGTACCGACCAAGGGTTTTGCCGACCGCAACGGCGAAACCCTCGGCATGCCTGCCGGTGCGCCAGCCCAGGCGGGTGACGCGGTCAGCGAGGTGCTGGTGCCGGCGGGCAAGCCGTTTACCCTGCACTTTCTCGATGGCGGTCGCTCGGCCGGTTACAACAGTGTGCAGAACTGCCTGGGCATGTTCTCGTTCGTGCCGGAAAAAGGCGCCGACTACGAACTGTTGGTGCACGGTTACAGCGCCTGTGGGGGCACCCTCAAGCGCCTGGACACGAACGAGCAGGTGGCCAGGCGCAAAGCCGACTATTGCAGCGCCTTGGCGAACTTCTAGGCCATCAGGTTGGCCGGGCGAGTTACGGGTTTCCCACTAAGCCGCGTGAAGCCCGGCCGAACTGCAGTGCATCGAGTACACACCGTCAGGCTGTGGCAGCCAAGCGTTGGCTGCCAGGCCCTCGGCAAAAAATCACAGACAACAAAAAACCCGCACTAGGCGGGTTTCTTGTTGTCGCTTCGGGTAACTTTGCAACCACCAGAAGCTTGAAGGTGGTGCCCAGAGACGGAGTCGAACCGCCGACACGAGGATTTTCAATCCTCTGCTCTACCGACTGAGCTATCTGGGCGACGAGGTGAATTAAATAGATTTTCAGACCGCCCGTCAACGACTTTTTGAAAAAATTTTAAATTAATTCCGTCGCTTACGATTTTTGGGGTCATTCGGCCGGTGGAACGTAGCCTTCCGCCTGGGCGTAATCTTCGCCGGCGAAAAACTTGTCCATCTCGGCCTGGATGAACTTGCGGTCTTCGGCGTTCATCATGTTCAGGCGCTTTTCGTTGATCAGCAGGGTCTGGTGCTTCTGCCAGTCGGCCCAGGCCTTCTGCGAGACGTGTTCGAAGATTTCCTGGCCCTTGGCGCCCGGATACGGCGGGCGCTCCAGGCCTGGCAATTGTTCTTTGTACTTGCGGCACATCACGGTGCGGGTCATCGGGCGTCTCCTGCAGTCAGTTCGTCGGCCGCGCGTTTGAGCAGCTTCTTGACCGGGGCGGCAAGGCCCAGGCGCGGCGGGGTGGCGAGGTTATACCAGAGCCAGTCGGCCTCGGCCACGTGCTGGCCGACAGGGTCGACGCGCACCAGCCAAGGCTCGATCGCCAGCTGGAAGTGGCTGAAGGTGTGGGTCAGGCTGTCCATGGCGTGGCTGCCGGCCAGGCGCAGGCCGTGCTGGTAGGCCAGGTCGTCGAGCTGGGCGATGTCGTCCAGCTCGGGCAGGCTCCACAGGCCACCCCACAGGCCACTGGACGGGCGACGGTAAAGCAGGATGGCGCCGTCGTGGTTGGCCAGCAGCGGCATCAGCGTACGGCGCTGCGGCAGCGCCTTGCGTGGCTTGGGCTCGGGGTAGCGGGTTTCTTCACCATGCAGGTGCGCTTCGCAGCCACGCTGCAGCGGGCAGATCAGGCAGCTGGGCTTGCTGCGGGTGCACAGCGTGGCGCCCATGTCCATCATCGCCTGGGTGTAGTGGTTGGCGCGCTGCTGCGGGGTAAGGCGCTCGGCCGTGGCCCACAGCTGGTTAGCCACCTTCGGCTCGCCGGGGTAGCCGCCCTGGGCGGTGAAGCGGGCCAGCACGCGCTTGACGTTGCCGTCGAGGATCGGCGCGCGGATGCCCATGCTGATGCTGGCGATGGCACCGGCGGTGGAGCGGCCGATGCCGGGCAGCTCGGTGAGCTGCTCGACACTGCGCGGGAATTCTCCGCCATGCTGTTCGACGACAATCTTCGCGGCCTTCTGCAGGTTGCGCGCGCGGGTGTAGTAACCCAGGCCCGTCCACAGGTGCAGCACTTCGTCTTCCGGCGCCTCGGCCAGGGCCTGCACGGTCGGCAGGGCCTGCATGAAGCGGTCGAAGTAGTTGAGCACGGTGCTGACCTGGGTCTGCTGCAACATGATTTCCGACACCCACACCCGATACGGGTTGATGCCCTGTTGCCAAGGCAGGTCGTGCCGGCCGTGCTGGTCGTACCAATCCAGCACTGCGCTGGAGAACTGCTCGGGGCTCATCGCTTGAACAGCCCCTTGAGTGCTTCTTTGACTTCCGGGCTCACTTTGTCTCCGAGTTTGTCATCGAGCTTTTCATCGATCTTGTCTTTCAGGCGGTTGCCGGCCAGCTTGGCGGCAACCTTGCCCAGGCCGTCCTGGTCCAGGCGGCAGGCCTTGGCGCCCAGCTCCAGCGGGCCACGGCAGCGCAGCGGCACTTCAACCCCTACATAGCGGTCGTTGACCTGGCACGCCGGGTCGGGCATGGCACGCTGATCACCCTCGACCACTACACCCACGTTGTAATCCATACCCAGTACGCGCAGGTCGAGATCGCCATGGCCGTTGACGGTCAGGCCAGGAATGCGGGCCTTGAGGTCCGGGTTGCTGGCGACGCCATTGCGTATCACCAGGCTGCCGCGCAGCTCCTGGAACGGGGTGTCCTTGCCACGAGGCTCGCCGGTAAGGGTTTTGCGGTTGAGCGTGGCGATGGCCTGGCACAGTTGCTGTTCAAGGTTGGCGTTGACCAGCACGCCGTCGTTGATGGTGAAGTGTGCGTTACCGTTGAGGGTGTCCACCAGTGCCTTCTGGCTGTTGCCGGTGGCGGTGAGATCGCTGGCAAGGGTCAGCAGGCCTTTGACGGGTGGCGCCTGGTCCTTGCCTTCGGTCTTGATGAAGTGCTCCACCGGCACCCGCTGGATGTTGGTGTTGACGCCCAGTTGTGGCACCGCAGGGCGCACGTCGACCGTGCCCTTGGCTTCGAAGGTGCCGTTGTACAGCTCGCCACGCAGGGTTTGCAGGGTCAGCAGGCCGCCTTGGCCGACGGCCTTGAGCTGGGCATTTTCGATCGGCAGCTTGTCCAGGGTCAGCGCGCCGAAGCTTAGCTCGGCCTGCAGGTCGAGGGCGCGCAGGCGGTCGACCGGCAGCAGTTTGTCATTGCTCCAGGCCACCTGGGTCGGCGCGTTAGGCAGCGGCGAGCTGCCGGCCCCGGCCCCGGCCCCGGCGACGGCGCTGGCCTCCTGTTGCTTGACCTCGGCCTGGCGTGCGGCAGTGGCGCCCTTGGCTTCTTCGCTTTTGGCCGGCAGGTAACGGTCGGCGTCGAAGGTGTCGCCTTTAAGCTGCAGGCGCAGGGCCTGTTTGGCGAAGTCTTCGACGGCCACGCGGCCACTGAAGGTGCTGTCGTCCAGCTTCACGGCCAGGTCTTCCATGGCCAGGCTGGTCGGTGTGCCCTGCAGGCGGGTGACCAGTTCCAGCTTGGCGAAGGCTGCCGGATCGTTGGTAGCCGGCAGCGGGCGGCCAATGCTGTCGAGGAAGGTGCGCAAGTTGAACTGGGCAATGGACAGACCACCGCTCAGTTGCGGCGCCTTGTCGAGATCACGCAGGTTCAGCTCGCCCAGGGCGCGCAGCTGGTTGGCCGAGATCTTCAGGCCGCTCCACGAGGCGACATTGGCGGCCAGGTCGACCAGCAGCTGGCCCTGGGCGGCAAAGGTCACGGTCTTGCCGCCGGTGGGTTCACCCGAGGTCTCGCCCGACAGGCGCATGTCTTCCAGGTTGTAGCGCTTGAGCTTGCGGTCGAAGCGCAGTTCGCCGGCCAGCTCGGTGCGGGCCTTGATGTTCGGCTGGCTGGCGCTGATGAAGGCGCTGGCCTTCAGCGCAATGTTCGCGCCCTCGTGGACCGGGCCGGTGCTCAGCTGGATGCTTTCGGCGCTGAAGCTCTGCCCGGTCTTGGCATCGGTGTACTGCACGCGCGCGTTGTTCACGGTCAGGCTGTCGATATCCAGCTTGACGGCGCGGTCGTTGCTGGCGGCGGGCGCCGAGCTTTGTTCGGCGGGTGCCTGGGCCTGCGCATCGGCGGGGGCGCCGTTCTGGGCGGGCAGCGGTTTGCCGATGTCTTCCCAGTTGCCGTGGCCTTGTTCGTCACGCGCCAGGGTCAGGTTCAGGCCTTCGACACGTACGTCGCTCATTTGCACTTCGCGCCGCAGCAACGGCAGCACCCGTACCGACAGGCCGAGCATCTGCAAGTCGGCGAACGGCGCCTTGGGTGTGTTCAGGGTGGCGATGCTGGCGTCGTGCAGCTCCAGGCCCAGCCACGGGAACAGGCTCCAGCCGATGTCACCGTTGAGGGTCAGCTCGACGTGCGCCTTGTCGCGTGCCAATTGGCGAATCTCGTCTTTGTAGTCGTTGGGATCGAAGAGGTGGGTCAGGGCGAAGCCCAGCGCCACGATGATCAGCAGCAACCCGAGAAGCCCCAGTCCCAGGATTTTGCCGAACGCTTTCATGGGCGAGTCCTTGTAGTCCGATTTTGAAATTCAGCGGCAGAGTATAGCGCCGCCGTGTACGGCCCTGCGTATTCGACAAGAGATGCAGGACGATTCCTACGTTTGCAACAGATGGTACGGCTTTCGACAGCCATGATTTTGCTTGTTCAAAAAAGCTTGCCTTGATTGGCCCTATCGCCGGCAAGCCAGTTCCCACAGGGATCGCATAGCCTTCAAGGCCTGCGCTATACCTGCGGGAGCTGGCTTGCCGGCGATGGGGCCGGTACAGGGAAAATGACCGTTTCAGCCAAGCAAGAATTAACGATATCAGATTGCTTTCACGCCACTTGATACTGCTAACCTTGCGCCGCTTTGCCTGCACATCCATATAAAAAGGATCAGATCCATGAGCAGTACCGTCGCGACGGGCGCCTCGGCCAGTGCGCCAGGCTTTCTGTCAAAGGAGCGCATCATCGCCCGCCCAGGCTTCAACCGCTGGCTGGTTCCGCCTGCCGCGCTGGCCATTCACCTGTGCATCGGCATGGCCTATGGCTTTTCGGTGTTCTGGCTGCCGTTGTCGCAAGCCCTCGGCATCACTGCCCCGGTTGCTTGTGCCGCAGATATGGGCTTCATGGCCCGCATGTTCAGCGCCGAGTGCGACTGGCCGATCTCGATGCTGAGCTGGATTTACACCCTGTTCTTTGTCTTTCTCGGTTGCTCGGCGGCCGTGCTGGGCGGCTGGCTGGAACACGCCGGCCCGCGCAAGGCCGGCCTGGTATCGGCACTGTGCTGGTGCGGCGGCATGCTGATTTCGGCCATTGGCGTGAAAACCCACCAATTGTGGCTGATGTGGCTGGGCTCCGGCGTGATCGGTGGTATCGGCCTGGGCCTGGGCTACATCTCGCCGGTATCGACCCTGATCAAGTGGTTCCCGGACAAACGTGGCATGGCCACCGGCATGGCGATCATGGGCTTCGGCGGCGGCGCGATGGTGGGGGCACCGCTGGCCACCGCGCTGATGGGGCATTTTGGCAATGCGCAGGAAGTGGGCGTGTGGCAGAGCTTTGTGGCGATGGCCGCAATCTACTTCGTGTTCATGACCGCCGGCGCCCTGGCTTATCGCGTGCCGCCGACCGGCTGGAAGCCCGAAGGCTGGACAGCCCCGGTGAAAAAGGCTGGCAATACCATGGTCACCGACCGCCACGTGCACGTCAGTGTGGCCTGGAAAACGCCGCAGTTTGCCTTGATCTGGCTGGTATTATGCCTGAACGTGTCGGCAGGTATCGGCATTCTCGGTATGGCTTCGCCGCTGCTGCAGGAAGTGTTCGCCGGCAAGCTGCTGGGCAATGAACTGACCTTCAGCCAGCTCAACGCTGCCCAGCTGGCGCAGATTGCCGCGATTGCTGCTGGCTTCACCGGCCTGTTGAGCCTGTTCAACATTGGCGGGCGGTTTTTCTGGGCGTCGTTCTCCGACTACATCGGCCGCAAGAATACCTATTTCGCCTTCTTCGCCCTGGGCGTGGGTTTGTACAGCATGGTGCCGAACATGGGCCACCTGGGCAACGTGGCGCTGTTCGTGGCAGCGTTCTGCATCATCTTGTCGATGTATGGCGGTGGCTTTGCGACGGTGCCCGCGTACCTGGCGGACCTGTTTGGTACGCAGATGGTGGGTGCCATTCATGGTCGTCTGCTGACCGCCTGGGCGGCCGCTGGGGTTCTCGGGCCGGTGCTGATCACCTACCTGCGCGAATATCAGCTGGCGGCAGGGGTGGAGCGTGCGGCGGCCTACGACATGACCCTGTACATCCTCGCCGGCCTGCTGGTGCTGGGCTTCATCTGCAACATGCTGGTGCGCCCGGTGGCGGACAAGCACTTCATGAGCGATGCCGAACTGGCGGCCGAGCGGGCCTTGAGCCACGACAAGGGCGCTGATGGCGCGCGGTCGCTGGAGTGGAAGGCTGCGCCGGGCAGCGTGCCACTGGTGCTGCTGGCCTGGGCTGTGGTGGTTGTGCCGCTGGCATGGGGTGTGTGGATTACCCTGCAGAAGACGGCGGTGCTGTTCCATTGACGAGTGATGCAGCCGGTTGAGTTTTCCGGCTGTAGCGGCCCTATCGCCGGCAAGCCAGCTCCCACAGGTACACCTCAGGCCTTGAACATTGTGGGGGGCCTGTGGGAGCTGGCTTGCCGGCGATAGGCCTGCAAAGTAGCACCATGCGCGGTTGTATAGACCTGTAGCGCTATCAACCCCCCGTAATTGCTTGCCTTGCCATATGTCATCCGCGTTTCAAGCTGGCGTGTTCTGGGCCTATAATGGAACCCTTTTCGCCCAATGATTTTGCGGAGCTGGTGATGGTCGAACGTAAGGCTTCCGTCGAGCGCAATACCCTGGAAACCCAGGTCAAGTGCTCGATCAACCTCGATGGCAGTGGCAAGGCCCGATTCGATATCGGCGTGCCTTTCCTCGAACACATGCTGGACCAGATTGCCCGCCATGGGCTGATCGACCTGGATATCGAGTGCAAGGGTGACACGCATATCGACGATCACCATACCGTCGAAGACGTCGGTATCACCCTGGGCATGGCTTTCGCCCAGGCCATCGGTGACAAGAAAGGCATCTTCCGCTACGGCCACGCCTACGTGCCGCTGGATGAAGCGCTGTCGCGCGTGGTCATCGACTTCTCCGGCCGCCCAGGCCTGCAGATGCATGTGCCGTACACCCGCGCCAGCGTCGGCGGCTTCGATGTCGATCTGTTCCAGGAGTTCTTCCAGGGCTTCGTCAACCACGCCCTGGTAACCCTGCACATCGACAACCTGCGTGGCCACAACACCCACCACCAGATCGAAACCGTGTTCAAGGCATTCGGCCGCGCCCTGCGCATGGCCACCACCCTCGACGAGCGCATGGCAGGCCAAATGCCTTCCACCAAAGGGTGCCTGTAAATGCAGACGGTAGCCGTAATCGACTATGGCATGGGCAACCTGCACTCGGTGGCCAAGGCGCTTGAGCATGTGGGCGCCGGCAAGGTGCTGGTCACCAGCGATGCCGCAGTGATCCGCGAAGCCGACCGCGTGGTGTTCCCGGGCGTAGGCGCGATCCGCGACTGCATGGCCGAAATCCGCCGCCTGGGCTTCGACAGCCTGGTGCGTGAAGTCAGCCAGGATCGGCCGTTTCTCGGCATCTGCGTGGGTATGCAGGCACTGCTGGAGCACAGCGAAGAAAACAACGGCGTCGACTGCATCGGCCTGTTCCCTGGCCAGGTGCGCTTCTTCGGCAAGGGCCTGGAAGAAGACGGCGAGCACCTGAAGGTGCCGCACATGGGCTGGAACGAAGTGACCCAGGCCATCGACCACCCGCTGTGGCACGACATCCCTGACCGTGCCCGCTTCTATTTCGTGCACAGCTACTACATCAATGCCGGCAAGCCGGGCCAGGTGGTCGGCCGCGGCCATTACGGCGTCGATTTTGCCGCCGCGCTGGCCGATGGCTCGCGCTTTGCCGTGCAGTTCCACCCGGAGAAGAGCCATACCCATGGCCTGCAGCTGCTGCAGAACTTCGTCGCCTGGGACGGGCGCTGGTAGATGAGCAAGTCGAAGACCAAGGCACCGGTCATTACCCTGGCCCCCGAGCAGGAGCGCGAAGCGCTCGACACGCTCAAGCGCTTTCTCGAAGACCGTTTCGAGCTGCAACTGGGCTCGTTCGAGGTGGCCGAGGTCCTCGACCTGTTCAGCAAAGAAATTGCACCCCATTACTACAACAGGGCGATTGCCGATGTTCAGCTGCACCTCAAGGAGCGGTTCGAGAGCATCGAAAGTGATCTGTGGGCGCTCGAGAAGCCCTGAAACCCCAAGAACAGACAGGTTCCCAAGATGCTGATTATCCCCGCTATCGATCTGAAGGACGGTGCCTGCGTGCGCCTGCGCCAGGGCCGTATGGAAGACTCCACGGTATTCTCCGACGACCCGGTCAGCATGGCTGCCAAATGGGTCGAGGGTGGCTGCCGCCGCCTGCACCTGGTCGACCTGAACGGCGCCTTCGAAGGCCAGCCGGTCAACGGTGAAGTGGTCACCGCCATTGCCAAGCGCTACCCCAACCTGCCGATCCAGATCGGCGGTGGCATCCGCTCGCTGGAAACCATCGAGCACTACGTCAAGGCCGGCGTCAGCTACGTGATCATCGGCACCAAGGCGGTCAAGCAGCCGGAGTTCGTCGCCGAGGCGTGCAAGGCGTTCCCGGGCAAGGTCATCGTTGGCCTGGACGCCAAGGACGGCTTCGTGGCCACCGACGGCTGGGCTGAAGTCAGCTCGGTGCAGGTCATCGACCTGGCCAAGCGTTTCGAGGCCGATGGCGTCTCGGCGATCGTCTACACCGACATCGCCAAGGACGGCATGATGCAG